>JAJTBH010000065.1 GCA_021287005.1 Anaerolineae bacterium | reverse complement strand
TTTCGTCTGCAAAAAGCGCTTGAACTGGGTGCGGCTCTGACCGTTAATGCCCGCTCTCAGGATGCCTTGCAGGTGATTATGGACGCCACCCAACAGATGGGGGTGGACCATGCTTTTGAAGCGGTTGGTCTTGAAACGACTTTAACCCAGGCTCTGAATGTCTTAAAACGGGGCGGTGCGGCTACCCTGCTGGGTATTTTTGAGACGCCGCAGGTAAACATCCCGGCGAATATCTTTGTACAAAGAGAAATCAGTTTAAACGGATCACAGGGATATAACTGGGATTTTCAAGATGCGCTCACGCTATTGGAAACGGGTAGTATCGATCTGAAACCCCTCATCACGCATCGTTTAAAACCTGAGCAATTGCAAGAAGGTTTTGAGATGTTATTATCACCCGGCAGTGAAGCGATTAAAGTTGTTTTTGAATATAATCAATGATTCAGCAATATTGGAATGAGGCAAACGCTATGCGCGAAGAGACTCTGGATTTTGAAAATGAAGCAGGTGAAAAACAAACGATTGCATTGGTTTGGGTTCATTCACTGGTGGTTGGCAGCGGCGCAGCCGGATTAAATGCCGCAGTTCAACTGGTGCGGGCCGGAATTGAAGATGTCTTGATTTTAACCGAAGGGCTTAACCTGGGGACTTCCATTAATACGGGCAGCGACAAACAAACTTATTATAAATTGTCGATGTGTGGCGCTGAGGCCGATTCACCACGGTTAATGGCGGATTCCTATTTCGCAGGCGGTTCCATGCATGGCGATCTGGCATTAATTGAGGCCAGTCTTTCGGCGCGAGCTTTTCTTAACCTGGTAAACCTGGGTGTGCCTTTTCCGAGTGATTCTTACGGTCAGTTTGTCGGGTATAAAACGGATCATGACCCTCGCCAGCGGGCAACCTCTATTGGCCCGTATACATCGCGGGAGATGTGCCGCCAGTTGATTAAAGAAGTTCAGCGGTTATCCATAAAGGTAAATGAAGGCCGCGAGGTGGTTCGTCTGGTGGTGCTGGGCGAAGGCAGTGAGCAGCGGATTGCGGGTGTGGTCGTTTTAAATGATCACGGCGATTTTGAAGCCTATGCCGCTGAGAATGTTATCTTTGCGGTGGGTGGACCGGGCGGACTGTATAAAACCAGTGTTTATCCCGAAGTGCACAGCGGCGCCATTGGCCTGGCTTTAATGGCCGGAGCAAAGGCCCAGAATTTACCCGAATCACAATATGGATTGGCCTCTACCGGCTTTCGTTGGAATGTATCGGGTACTTATATGCAGGTCGTTCCGCGTTTCATCAGCCGCGCACAGGATGGGCTGTCTGATGAAAAAGAATTTTTACCACCCTACTTTACTTCCGGTGCCGAGATGTATGGAAATGTGTTTTTGAAAGGGTATCAATGGCCCTTTGATGCCCGTAAAGTAATGGGCGGCTCTTCGATAATTGATATACTCGTTTACATAGAAACGGTGATTAATAACCGGCGGGTTTATCTGGATTTTCGCTGTAACCCCGCAGGTTTTTCGTTTGATGATTTACCCGATGAGGCCAGGAATTACCTGGTTAAATCGGGCGCAGTCCAGAACAGCCCGATAGAACGCCTGCAATTTATGAATCCGGGTGCGGTTGCCTTGTATCTGGAACATGGCATCAACCTGGCGCAAGAGCCGCTTGAAATTGCGGTATGCGCCCAACATAATAACGGCGGACTGGCGGCCAACATCTGGTGGGAATCGACTAATATTAAACATCTTTTCCCGATTGGCGAAGTTAACGGCTCGCACGGCGTCAGCCGCCCGGGAGGTTCGGCCTTGAATTCAGGGCAGGTGGGCGGTTTTCGTGCCGCCGAATATATCAGCCATTGTTACCGGCAGGTAAGTCTGCCTGAAAAAGAAGCGGCACAGGTTTTCCGCCGGGCGATTAAAGAACTGGTCCTGTGGCAAAAACAATGCAGCCGTTCAAAGTATACCTGGAGCCATGAGCTTAAAGAGGTTCAAAAACGTATGTCCGGGGTGGGAGCACATATTCGTTCATTAGCTGAACTGCAAGTTGAAAGCGCCTATGCCTGGAAACAGGTTGAAAAATTACAAAAAGAAGGCTGTGTTGATCCGGACCGGCGCGGAATGAAAAATGCATTTAAAACTTTGCAGTTATGTTTTGCCCATGCCGTTTATCTGGATGCCATCTTGTTTGCATTAAATAACGGTGTTGGCAGCCGGGGTTCGGCCATTGTGTTGGATCCTTCCGGTCAAAAAGTTCACCCGTTATTGGGTGATGACTGGAAAATCATTCCTGAAAATGCCGATTTCCGGTCAAAAGTGCTTGAAACCCGTCTGTTGGCTGACGGAAAAATCGAAAACCGGTGGGTAAACTGCCGTGCGATTCCTGAAATTGACTCATGGTTTGAAACGACCTGGGCGGCTTATCGTAATGGTGAGATATACAACCGGATTTAATTCAGATCAAGTAATAATTAACCCAAAATTTGTGGCTGGTTCAGACCCGGAGGCGTTATGCTCCGGGTTTTTTGTTCGTTCAGGTCCAAATTTGGAAAATGTGTTATTTAATTGGTACATAAACTTGATAAATTATTAAAATGTACTATAATATTGGTATTGTCTGTTGAAACATAGAAATTAAAACAGTCAAAAAAAGTTGGTATGGTATGGATTGTCCTATTTCGGATAATGAATACAGATTATCTCCGATTGAATTTTTGAAGGAATAAGATTATGATACAGGTCGGGTTGTTTTCCTGAAACAGCAAATCAAACAAGCATTGGCGCTGTAAATACAGGCAGACCACGCCATAAATAAACAGTTCGGTTATAAAGGAATGATTTTATGAAAATAGCAGTGATCAGTGATGATGGATTAAGTATCAGCCGCCATTTTGGGCGGGCGCCTTATTATATGGTATTGACCGTTGAGGATGGAAAAATTATCAACCGCGAGCAGCGTAGCAAACTGGGGCACCAGCATTTCAGTGCAGGTGAACACGGCGAACATCACGAGCATGGGGAACACCACGAACATGGACTCAATCCGGCGTCGCATGGCAAACATGTGCAGATGGCCGAAGCTATCAGCGATTGCGAAGCCGTTATTTGCGGCGGCATGGGTATGGGTGCTTATGAAAGTATGCGCCAGCTTAATATTCGCCCGGTGGTGACGGATCTATCGGATATCGATCAAGCCGTGCAGGCTTATATTTCGGGCAGTTTGATCGATCATATCGAAATGCTGCACTGACATTTTTTGATATTAATAATATTGCCGGCGGGTCGATTATTCGACCTGCCGGCAATAAATAATTTCTTAAAAAGTGTTGTAGGTTAATTTTTTCACCATAATCCCAACACCCGCAATAAATTCCGGGCGGATACCGTCAGACTTAAATGCAGTCCAACCATGAATCTGCGGATGATTATGGATTACGCCGGCGGGAGGGTGATGCTCATCAGGGTCCCCTGATCCTTTCCCGCAGATTGGGCTGTGATCTGTCCGCCCTGCGCTGTCACCAGGGCTTTGCAGATGGACAACCCCAACCCCATTTTTCCGGTTGAAACATTACGACTTTTATCGGCGCGGTAAAATCGGTCAAAAACATAGGGCAAGTCTTCAGCCTCAATCCCATATCCGCTGTCTTGCACGCTCAGGGAAATATTTCCGTCTTTTAGATGTGCTCCCAATATAATTTTGCCCGCCTGGGGGGTATAACGCAATGCGTTTTCTATAAGATTTTTTAAAACCTGCTGCATCCGGCCTTCATCTACCAGAATTTCAGGCAAACCCGGTTGGGCTGCCAGCTCCAATTGTACATTCTGACGGGCGGTGATGGGTTGGTAAGCATAAAAAATTCGCTCAAGTAAAACAGCGGGATTAACCGGGCTTTTTTGTATTTCCAAAACCCCGGCTTCAACCTGCGATAGCGTGGTTAAATCATTCACCAAACGGCGTAAATGATCCAGTTCGGTTTTGATGATTTCAATTCGTTGTGCCGTCAGAGTCACTTCGCCTTCTTCAAGCATTTCAATATATCCCGATACAATTTGCAGCGGTGTGCTTAAATCATGGGTAATATCAGCCGTCAAACGTTTGCGCTGCTGGTCAACTTGAGCAAGGTCTGAACTCATTTGATTAAAAGTTGATGTCAATAAGCCCATTTCATCTTGAGAGGTAACCGGCACCTGTTGTTCCAATTGGCCGCGTGCCAGAGACTGGGCGGCTGTGGTTAAACGGCGAATTGGCTTTAATAAGCCGTTAGCCAGGAGGAAGCCCATTAATACAGCGATGAAAATGCCCGCCAGAGCGGTGCCGAAAATGGCATAATTTATTCGCTGCAAAAAAAGCTCTTCTTCTGAACTGAGTTTAAACTGGAAACTGTTATCGGGTAATATCCACGCGATGGTTTCGCCGTTTACATCAACGGCAATTTTTTGCTGAATTTTTTCTTCAGGAATAACCTGTCCAATTTGATATCCCAGTGTGGGAATCAAGGCATGATAAGCGCTATCAACCAGCCCGTGTAAACCGCGAACATCACGCGGACCGGATTTTGAAGCGCCGGGCTGGGCAGGTTTCGGGTGGTCGGGGACTTCCGGATTGGTCTTCTGGAAATACTCAAAGAACCCGTCCAGGCTGCCGTTGCTTTCATAATAGGTCTGTACGCTTTCTTTTAACAAAGCAGTTTGCTGTTCCACCACCAGGTTCATTAATGATTGACCGGAGGAAAGCCGAATCATTAATGAAAAAAGTAAAACGGTTACCAGGGCTACGATCAGGTAAGAAAAAATCA
This sequence comes from Anaerolineae bacterium, assembly GCA_021287005.1. Taxonomy (GTDB): domain Bacteria; phylum Chloroflexota; class Anaerolineae; order Anaerolineales; family Anaerolineaceae; genus JAJTBH01. Next base: position 9,650 of record JAJTBH010000065.1, on the reverse strand, counting down.
ACTTTCCTTGAAGGGATTGTTTCATTCAACAGTCTCCACAAACCGATAACCCAGCCCGAAAACGGTTTCGATATAACGCGGCTGACTCAGGTCATCTCCCAATTTCAGGCGCAGATTCCGAATATGGATTTTTAAGGTCGCTTCAGATCCACTATATCCATTTTCTATCAAACGAGTACACAGATCTGCCCGTTTTACCATTTGCCCTGCCGATTCCATCAGTATTTCCAGAACAAAAAACTCAAGCGGGGTCAGGTCCAATGAGTGTGGCCCATTTTTGACCTCGTGTTTGCTGCGGTCAAGACTGATTGGCCCAATTACAAGCAGCGGAGAACTGCTTTCGGTTGGGCCGGCTCGCCGTAAAACCGCGCGCATTCGCACCAACAATTCACGCATTCGAAAAGGTTTGGTAATATAATCATCGGCGCCCAGATCAAAACCGCGGATGATATCGCTTTCCTGTTGTTTGGCGGTAATCATGATAACCGGGATATTACTTTCACGGCGTAGTTGGGTGATAAACTGGTAACCATCCATATTGGGCATCATGATATCGAGCAGAATCAGATCGGGCGAATGAACATGCACCGCATTTAAGGCTTCATTACCATCCGATGCCGTGATGACATCAAAATCCTGACCGCTTAGAAAATCGCTTAACAGTACCTGAACATTTCGGGTGTCGTCAACAACCAATATTTTACGCGCCATGCGCACCGTCCTTTAAAGAGTATCCGATAAATATTCCATAATTAAGATTATAACTTTTGCTTATGAGGTAACAACCGTTTCATCGGCATTTAACCAATCTTCCTGGTTAAGATCATCGTAATATACTTTAATTTCAGCTACATCCCGCAGAAAATCAATTTTTCCAATGTTAATTCGTTTAATTTTCAGGCCGGTGCGTTTTTCGAGGTCAGCCTGCAATTCGGCGCGCCGGTCGGGTTGGATTAACTCGATTTTTTCATACAAAATTCGTTTGGATGCTTCATAATGGAATCCCCATTCTTTTTCAAGGATGAACATTATCACCAGAATACTCAGATTGGCGACCACCAACTGTGGCCATATATCACCATCGACATAAGCAGAATTCATCACCGGCAAAGCTGAGATGATAAAAAGGTAAGTCATCTCGCGAATGGGGATGGGGTCAGTACGGTAGCGCAGGATGGAAAAAATGGCAAATAAGCCGAAACCGACACCAACGCCAATTTCAATGCTGGTCATAAAACTTAAGACAAAATAAATGAGGGTATTAAAAGCCAGGAAGGTGAAAACATAACGTTTGTTGTGGGTGGAAGGGTAATAAATGAAACGTACCACCAATAATGCTACGGCAAAATTAAAAATAAAACCTGACAAAAAATTATTAAAATCGTTCATCATATACCTCGTGATTAATTTTTTTGATGGCCAATAGACCGGGTTTTAATTGGTTTTTCTTAACCTGGTCGTACAACAATGAAACACCAATACAATATTTGCTAAACCCTTGCGGGCGAATATGCAACTTGCGCATTTGGGTTAAGAATGGAGACACCTGATTGCGAGAATCAAGTTTTACTTCTGCGATGGCGATACCGGTCATTTTTATTTGTTTCCAATCTGTGAAAAATGCCAGATCGACATCCAGCGTGACCCGTTCAACCTGGTATTTGTTCACCAGTGTAATTCGGGTAAATGTATTTTTTAATTTGGGCTCCAATTCAGAACTGGCGTAAGGCAGTATTTTCTCCAACCAGCTTTCAGCTTCAATCGACAACGAAACCAATGGTTGGCGGGTGGATAAACGATCTTTTATGGTACGATCTTTGCCTGTTTTATGTTTTACTTCCAAAAAGGAAAGTTTTGAATCGGTATACTCACGGCTGCGAACTTTATATCGATCTCCACGCCCGTTTACATGCAGGTTATATAACTCAAAATCGGAAGTGTCAAAATAAAGGGTATGGTAATGGTTCAGGCGCTGCCCCTGTACTGAAAGAATGCGATAATCATCACAGAGATTAACCAGAGTTAAACCCAGTTGGGCATCCGATAAAACGAATTTAGTGTCTATACGGTCGAGTAAAGCTACAGAATCCATCTCTTGCAATGTGATGGGGGCAAATTTTGATACAATTTGTTCGAGGCGGGAGGGTATGGAATTACTGAGAAAACCACCGGTTTTGGAAGTAAGCCCGTCCGTATGAAGCCGAGTGCCGGCATTGATAGTTTTCCAATTAATTTGATTCATGATAACCTCCGTGGTTAGTTTTTGTTATACCGATAATACCTTTTAAGGTTGATGGGGTGGTTTATTTTTTGTATAAACATTAACCTGCTTTTAATAGGCGCCAGGGTGACAGTTACCAATCAAACGATAAAAAAAAGCTGTTCACCCATGTGGATGAACAGCTTTAATGGTTAATCAATTAAATTAATTACTGCCATTTTGCGGTATTTCTGCACCTTCGGGGTTTTCTCCGGGGGGCATCAAACCGTTACGCGGCCCGCTCATGCCGCCCGGGCCACCCATGCCACCGGGGCCGCCTCCCACACCCATTCCCCCCGATCCTTCCGGAACGACGGCTGCCGTCACGGAAACAGAATTGGCTGCATCGGATGCCGAATAGGTTCCACTGTCGTAAAAACCGAATTGATCAACGCCTTCGGCGGTGCCGCCAAAATCTACCTGGTATTCACTGCCGTTAACCAATGCGGATGAACTGAAAAGAATCGTAAAGAGAAATTTGTTTTGATTCACTGGATGGAGCGGCATCGGCATTACCGGTAGCTATTAACGTACCGCCATTTAGTGTAAAGATCCCCTCGGCATCAACTCCACCGTCACCCGGCGCAGTGCTGCCCATAGCAATAATCGTACCGCCGTTAATGTTAAGCGTGCCGTTTGAATCGATGGCGTCCCCGCCGGCACTGACATAAAGCAAACCATCGTTGATGGTAATATCATCGTGCGCATTCAGACCATCATCCGGCGCGCTCACTTTGATGGTGCCGCCTTCGATAATCAGGTCATCATCACTGGATATACCTTCCTGATTATTACCAATGACCACCAGCGTTCCGCTGCCTTTAATCACCAGTGTATCGTTGGTAAAAATAGCGGCATCATTTTCGTTGTCGCTTTTGGCATCCGTAAAGGAATTAATCGTATCCTCTTTAAGATTCAAGGTCACTTTTTTGGCGTCCGTAATTTGAAGGGCTGGGCCGGAAGAATTATTAATCGTGACTCCATTCAGGTTCAGTACGACTTTTTCTTTGGTGTTTACATCCACCTGCCCGTCGTTTAATTCCCCGCTCAGAGAATATGTACCGCCGGAGGTAATCGTAACCAGGTTCCCATTTGCCTGCGCCCCGTCCCCATTAATGATAATAGTCTTCCCCAAAATAATTTGGGTAGACGTTTCGTCGGCGGTTTGGGTAATGTTTGAAGGTTGCGAAACTGCTGCGCTGGTTGGCGCTGTAGAACAGGCAGCCAGGATAAATATTAATACCAGGATTGTGAATAGGGTTTTTATGTTTTTCATCATCTGCTCCAATTTACCATTATTTCATAAATCTGATTGTGATGATTGTATAAAAACGAGGCGGCTAACAGGTTTAGATTCGGTATAGGTTGAATATAAAAACCGGATTTTTTTTGATAAATTCTCCAAACTCACCCTCACCCGTTGTTAAGGCACTAATATGTTCCGGTTCAAAACAGGCAGTGAATTCGCACTTTTTTGAACCGGAAGGCTACACTTAGCGGCGTGAGAGCGGGGTAAGACCCTGACCGGAATTGACGATAAACTAGGAACTGCGGGTTTTGGGCATCCAAAAAACCATTAATACCGCGGCAAGTAATGCCAGACAACCGCCCAATAAAAACGGCGCTGAAGGACCGAAACCCTTCCAATTTCCGGCGCCCTGCCAGAGCAAGCCGGCGATAAAAGAAGCCGGGAATGCCAGCAGACCGATCACGGCGTTATAGGTGCCGTAAGCGGTGCCGCGCAGCTCGGCCGGCACCAGGTCGGCTACCAGGGCATTGGCGGAACCGTAAGCCAGGCCATAATATAAACCGTAAGCCACATATAATAACCAGACCTGCCAGATTTGACCGGCAAAGGCAAAACCCAGGTAAATCAGGGCGTAAATCAGCCAGCCCGCTGTAATTAAACGCCGCCTTCCGAAACGGTCTGAAAGGGAACCGGCCGGGGTGGATACCAGGGTATAAATCAGGTTAAACATCACCAGCATTAATAAAATGCCTAGCACCGATAACCCCAGGTTTTGGGCGCGCAGCACCAGAAAAGCATCGGATGAATTGCCCAGGGTAAAAATGGCGACGATAGTCAGGTAAATGATAAAAGGACGCCCGAGACGAGTTAACGAAAATTTTGGCAAAGCGGCCGATGGGTGCAGGGGCACTTCCTTTGCTCCCACAATCAGCGACAATACCGCCAGAAATGCAGGCACCAGGCTGATTAATACAATGGTCTGAAAGGTGTCCTTGTTAAGGTTAATATTGCTGGCCTGTGCCAGCCAGACGATGAAAGCGGCGATCATCAGTCCCAGCATGGCGCCGGCCGTATCCATGGCGCGGTGAAATCCAAAGGCCAGGCCGCGGTTTTCAGGGCAGACCGAATCGGCCAGCAGGGCATCCCGCGGAGCGGTGCGAATACCTTTGCCAATCCGATCCGTCCAACGCACCCCGGCAATAAGTTCCCAACTGCCGGCAAAATAAAAAAAAGGTTTAGAGAAAGCCGAAAGTCCGTATCCCAGAACGGCCAGCCATTTACGCCCGCCGAGCCGGTCTGAAAGCCACCCGGAAAATAGTTTTAAAATACTGGCGGTAGTTTCGGCAATCCCTTCGATCAAACCGATAATATTGGTTTGCACACCCAGCACGTTTGCCAGGAATAATGGAATGATATTAATCACCATTTCACTGGAAACGTCCATAAAAAAACTGGTAAACCCCACAGCCCAGACGTTTCGCGGTAATTTGTTAAGGTAAGATTGTTTTTGTGAATTTTCCGCTGTTAATTGTGACATGACACCTCTAATAAATGCTAAATTTTTGACGATCCCGGATAATCGTTGATGTTGCCCGGATCAAAACGCATTTTTTTGGAATGGTCCTGGTCTTCTTGCATAAAAACTGCGGTGGCGAACTGTTGAAATTGAGCGCGGCATTTTTCCAGCCATTCTTCGGCCGATAAACGATATTCACCGCCCAGAAAGTCGCGTTGTTTGATTTTGTTAAACCAGTTTTCCAGTTTGTTTAAGTCTTCTTCATTTTCTTCATATTCGGCAAAACTGAAATTTTGGCGTTGGTTTTCTTTATCCAGTTCTGCTAAAAAATCGGCACATTGTTCTTTTAATTCGGCATATTCTTCGGCACGATCTTCGAGAAAACGCTGGATGATGGTGGTTTCGGTATCGTCGTCAAAAGAATTAGCCAAAAAAGTCTTGCTGCTGCCCCCCTGGTTGCTGACGTAGGCTTTCATTTCTTCGATGAATTGGGTCGAATGTTCACTATAGGGCAATAACCAGAGACCGTTATCCAGACCTAACGAGCCGGCCGAATGCATGCGCCGCCAGATGGTGACGCGTGGGCTGGATGGGGTGGCCGGTAATTGTGGGCAAAATACAATCCATTTATAGTCCATTATTTAAAATCCTTTGTAACACTTATTGCATTATACAACCTGAAAATATTTAATGCAACACTTGTTACATTTTTTTTGGCCGGAATAACCATTAATTATTTTGTTTTATCAACCTAACACCAAAATAACACTTTGGCGTGTTAGCCTTTGCCTGCCCGGGTGTTATTCTTGTTGTCAGAAACTGGGAGGCGAAAATTCCGTTTCGAAGGAGACAGCATGACTCATGAAACCCTCAAAAAACCTGGCAGTAATGACAGCCTGAATTTGTTGTTAACTAATGCCATAAAATATGGCCCGAAAATATCCCACAATCGACCGTTGGTAAAGATGAGTGTGGCGTTGGCTGAAAAATGGTTTGTCGACCACGGCGAATATCGTCTTAAAACCGAAAACAAACCGGCCGGCGTCATTAAAGACCAGACCGCCTTTTGCCTGGCCATGTTAAACTCTGCCAATCGTGCCATTTTGGAATGTAAATTATCCGAGGCAACTTATCGCGAAGCCAGCCGGATTCTGATGCGGGATGCCCTGATTGAACAATCGCCGCGCAAAGCCGTAACCGATAAATTCCGGGAAAAATATGGGTATAACTCGCCGACATTTCTGGTGATCAGCCCCTCGCGCGCCTGCAACCTGCACTGCACCGGCTGTTACGCTGACTCGGATGAACAAGTGCAATCGTTGGAATGGGATGTGGTCGATCGTATTGTAAGCGAAGCCCATGACCTGTGGGGCGCCCAGTTTATCGTCATCAGCGGCGGCGAACCGCTGGCTTACCGCTCACAGGGTAAATCCATCCTTGACCTGGCTGAAAAACACCCCGACAGTTATTTTATGATGTATACCAACAGCACCCTGATCACAAACGAGGTGGCGGAGCGTATGGCAAAATGTGGCAATATCATTCCGGCTATTTCATTGGAGGGTTGGCGTGAACGCACCGATGCACGCCGCGGAGCCGGAGTTTTTGACCGGGTCATGGAAGCTATGGACCGTTTATACGAGGCCGGTGTGATTTATGGTGTGTCTTTAACCGCGACGCGCGAAAATGTGGATGAAATCCTTTCCGAAGAATTTATCGATTTTCTTTTTACCCAAAAACATGTGTTGTTTGGCTGGCTTTTCCAGTATATGCCGATCGGCCGCTCCTATACCCTGGATTTAATGCCCACGCCGCAACAGCGGGCGTGGATGTGGGAACAGGGCTGGCGATTAATTCGTGAGAAGAAGGTTTTTCTGGCTGACTTTTGGAACCACGGCACGGTAGTGGACGGCTGCCTTTCGGGCGGCGGTCATGGCGTGGGCGGCGGTTACCTGTATATTGAATGGAATGGCAACGTAACCCCCTGTGTGTTTGTGCCGTATTCCCCGGTGAACATTAAGGATATTTATGCCGGTGGCGGCACGCTAAACGATGCCTTTGCCGCGCCATTTTTTGCCGGCATCCGGCAGTGGCAGGCGGGCCTTAAGAGCGGCAGGCTGCTCAATCCCTGCCTGATTCGAGATCACAACCCTGTTTTACGGCAACTGGTGTCTACGCATGGCGCTCACCCGATTGATGCCAATGCACAGGCGGCGTTGCAAGATCAACAATATGGCGGCGGATTAGATGTTTATGGTCAAAGTTATGCTCAGATTACCGATAAAATCTGGCAGGAAAGTTACTTAAATAAATCTCAAGTAACTCCTCTGCCAGAAAAAGGTTAACCATCAATAGTATCTTTTTAAAATGTCGTTTTGTTATTTTTTGGCGTTTGTTTCCTTACTAAAACGACGGATTGAATCCAATAAATTTTCCGACATTTTTGTGAGCGCTTCAGCGGCATTATTAACACTCTCAACCTGGGCGCTCATTTCTTCAATTGAAGCGGATATTTCTTCAATGGCGGCGGAGTTATCTTCACTGATCATGCTAATCTGTTTAATACTTGTTCCGAGATTCAGCGATTCGCTGTTCATCGATTGAGCAGCCAGGTGGTTATCATTAACAACGTTTGAGATATGCTGCATGGCTGCCATCATTTCAGTTGCCTGATAGTTCATTTTTTCAGCAGATTTTACAATGGTGTCCCCCAACTGCTGACTTTTAACCGATGTTTCTTGAAGACTTTTTATAGCCTGGCTGGATTGATTTACCCATGAGACACCGTTTTCAACTTCGTGGGCGCTTTCGTTCATTGATGTGATCACAGCCGTGGTTGTATTTTGAATATCTTTAATTAATGTCGAAATTTCCTTGGTGGCTGTGGCCGATTTTTCGGCTAATTTGCGCACTTCATCAGCCACAACGGCAAAACCTTTACCGTGTTCACCGGCACGCGCCGCTTCAATGGCGGCGTTAAGCGCCAGCAGATTTGTTTGTGAGGCAATATCTTCAATTACCTCAATAATGGCACCAATTTTTTGTGAACGTTCGCCCATATCGTTAACACGCGAGACGGTTTCATCAACGCGGCTGTGAATGGTCTGCATGCTGTTAACGGAAGAGTGCACAATCGAAACGCCTTTTTGCGCAATTTCAACGGCTTCGCCAGCCTCAAAAGCCTGTTGTTGTGAATTTTTGGAAACCTCTCGAATTAATCCATCCAGGGTTTGTGTCAGGTCAAATGCCTGGTTAATAAACCGGCTTTGGTCTTCAACCCCCGATGAAACCTTTTTAATGATATTGTTCATTTGTTGCATGGCTTGATTTGAACGCGAAGCCATTTCAGCCTGTTGGTTTACGGATTGAGCCATTTGTTGAATGGAGGTTGCAATCATGTGGCCGGCTTCACCGGTCTGCCGGGAAACCTCAACCAGGTCTGATGACGAGCCCTTAACTTCACCGGCGCTGTAATTTACCTGTTTAACCAGGCTTTGTAAAACGTGAATCATATCTGCATTGGCTTTGCCGAGTTGGTCGAGGTCACTGCGTGGCTGCACCTCAACATCCAGATTACCTGAGGCAATTTGGGCGGCTGCATGCGTATTGGCGCGCATATAATTTAATATATTCTCAAACGAATGCGCCATTTTACCAATTTCATCCTGACGTTTTAACCAGATTTCATGATTTGAAATATTTAAATCACCTGCTGAAATTCGATTAAGATTGCCTTCGACCCATTGAATGGGTCGAATTATGGAAACCACAATCCTTAAAACCAGGATTACCAGAACGATATCCATGAGCGCCAGGATGCCGATTAACAGGTAAAGATTATTTAACTGTTTTCCTAAAATGGATTGCGGGATAAACAGCAGCAGTGACCAACCGGTGCTGTTTAATGTGGCGAATGACACAAAGACCGTTCCGCGACTGCCGAACGGATCTTCCATACTGGTAAGGCCGGTTTTTTGTTGTCGGGCCTGGCTATAAATCGTATTTAACTGACCACCGAGCACTTTAGTCGCATTTAAGCTGACCATTTCTTCCAGGGATGGCGCAAGGCGCAAGGGATCATTTGTTCCGAGAATAAAACCGTCACCATCCAATAATAAGGCGTAAGCCTGCCCGTCAAATTCAGGGCGAGCGGCTGCTTCTTTTAATATTTTATTTAAGGCATCTGTAGATACATCTGCCGTGGCAACCCCCCAGAATTTTCCGTCGCGATAAAATGGAACCGAGGCGGTCGTCATGGCCGATTGAGGAACCGGGTCAAAATAAGGTGCCGTCCAGATCAACTGCCCGGCGTTACGAGGTTTGGTATACCATTCCACATCCAGATATTGTTGTTCATCGGCGTGCATCAGCGCCTGATCGGGTTTACCCTGGTTGTACCAGTGGTACAGAGACAGCAATTCGGATTGGGGGTCGTAGGTGTAGGGATCGAAACCCACCCATGTGCCATAGATTTCCGGGTTTGTTTCAAGGATTCGTTTCATGCGCCGGTTTAAATTGTCTATATTATTTTCCGGATCGCTTTCAATGGAAGCAGCCAAAATGGATGGCACCTGGGCTACTCTGGATAATTCGGTATCCATTTGTGAGGCAATCGCGTTTACCTG
>JAJTBH010000064.1 GCA_021287005.1 Anaerolineae bacterium | reverse complement strand
CTCACCGATTGTTACGCCGTGGTGGACGAACATCTTATGTCGCGCGTGCTCGACTACCTGGTCGGCAATGCCCTTAAGTTTTCCCCGGCTCAAACCAGCATTATCGTGCAGGTTGAACAGCCCTCCAGCCAAATTTCCCGGATTAAAGTAATCGATCAGGGGAACGGTATTTCAGACGAAAATAAAGAACTGATTTTTGATAAATATAAAGTGGTTGAGTTAAAAAAATCAGGCGTGTCACAAACCGGCCTGGGCTTATTTTTCTGCAAAATGGTCATCTCGGCGCATGATGGAAAAATCTGGATTGAAGATAACCCATCCGGCGGCGCGGTTTTTATTTTTGAATTTCCTTCACAAACCAGCGGCCCTGTTTAACCAAACCTTGAAGCGCCCGATGGAATTGTTTTTAGGTTAGAAATCAAATTTAAAAAAATATCCACAATATCCGGGTCAAAATGTTTGCCTGACTGCGCTTTAATATAAGCCATCGTTTCTGATTCGGGCCATGCCAGGCGGTAAGGCCGGTCTGAGGTTAATGCATCCCACACATCTACAACGGCAAATACACGGGCAGGCAGGGGGATATCTTTGCCTTTAAGCCCGCGCGGATAACCGCTGCCGTCCCAGCGTTCATGGTGTGCATAAGGAATATCCAGGGTTGGTTGTAAATAAGGGATGTTTTTTAATAAATCATAAGCGTACAGCGGATGTTGGCGCATGACAACCCATTCGTCATCGCTTAATGGGCCGGGTTTAAGCAAAATGCTATCCGGAATACCCATTTTACCGATATCGTGCAGCAGTGCGCCGCGGCGCACATGCACCATTTCGTCAGATTTCACCCCTGACATTTCAGCCAGCGCCAGTGTCAACGATACCACCCGCTGACTGTGGCCGGCCGTTTCCTTCTCACGCAGTTCCAAAGCGTGCGACCAACCTTCCAGGGTTGCGTCGTAAGCCGTATTTAATTCCTGGTGGCTCTGTTCAAGCAGGTATTCAGTTCTGCGCTGTTCGGCGCGGGCGCGTAATGTATGAATGCCATAAGACAGATCACCGGCCATTTCGGTTAATAAAGCCACTTCTTCAGGGATAAATGCGTTTTTGTCCTGAGAAAATATTTCAAGCACACCAAATGTATCATTCTGGAACATTAACGGAAAAGCAATCGCTGAAGCAAAACCGCGTTTGATCGCCTCTTCACGCCAGGCATCTTCAAACCGTTCATTCAAATCATGAATAATGGAAGGCTGTTTTAGCTGCATGGCAGCCGCCGTGGGTTCGTGCCGGTCAAAGTTATTCGTCCAGTTTATTTTCTTCATTTGCAAGAAGTTGTCTTCCTGCCCATATTTTCCAACCGGCAAAATGGCCTTTTCTTCTCCCTCAACTACATAACCGATCCAGGCAAAACGTTACCCGCCGTAATCCACGATAATGCGGCAGATATCTTGAAACAGGTCATTTTCTTCGTTGGCGCGAATTAATGCCTGGTTGCATTCACTGATAACCCGCAAAGCACGGTTAAGCGTTTTTAGTTGATTTTGAGCCAGTTTTTGTTGAGTTACATCGCGCGAAAAAGTAATTAACAGCTCGCGTCCTTCAAAGTTCACGAAGTTGACATTGATATCCAGGTAACGTAATGAACCGTCTTTACAACGAACACTGGTTTCGTAATTTTTGGTTATACTTTGTTTCGCTTCCTGCCAGACTTTAGCCCATGATTCATAAGACAGGTCCGGGATATACCCCAATATTTTACTGCTTAACAATTCTTCGCATGAAACGCCCAATAAAAGGGCAGTTTCATCATTAACATAAACAATTTTTAGATCAACATCAATCCAGGTAATGGCTTGCGATGCATGATCCACGGCGAACTGGTTTAATCGTAAAGCCTGTTCGGCCAGTTTACGCTGGTGGCGCACTTCGGTTTCACGTAATTCGCGGTCAATCACCGCGCCCAGGCGCGTGAGGTTATCTTTCATCAAATAATCGTGTGCACCGGCACGCATCATTTCAACTGCCGAGGCTTCACCTACCGCTCCGGACACAATGATAAATGGAATATCCAGGCATGATTTTTTATAAACATCAAGAGCTGCCAGACCGCTAAAGTTCGGCATGGAATAATCGGATAAAACCACATCCCAGGATGTCTGCTCCAACGCAGATTTCATTTCCTGTTGGGTTTCCACCCGGATACTTTGCACATCAAAACCGCTCCGGCGCAATTCGCGCAAAAGCAACATACTGTCGTCTTCGCTATCCTCAACCAATAATACCTTGAGTGGTTTACGCATTCAGGCTCCTTTTAAGGGGCAGGGCATAGAGGATTCAGCTTTAAAAACTATACCGGAACTTCATTAACCAGCAGCCAATACATGCCCAATAAACCAACTGCTTTAATAAATTCTTCAAACTCAACCGGCTTGCGCACATAGCTATTAACGCCCAGCGAATAACTTTTGATAATATCTTGTTCTTCGTTGGAGGTGGTTAAAATTACCACCGGAATTAACCGGGTTCTTTCATCTTTTCGCAATCGTTTAAGCACTTCAAGGCCATCCACCTTAGGCAATTTTAGATCCAGCAAAATAACCATCGGTTTTTCTTTTATATCTCTGCCTTCATGAATGCCGGTGCCAAACAAAAAATCCAACGCTTCAACACCATCATGGGCAACCACCACCGGGTTAAGAATGTTGTTTTTCTTTAAAGCCCTTAAGGTTAAAGCTTCATCATCCGGATTGTCCTCTACAAGAAGTATTAAGCCTCTATTCATGTGCTCCCCTTTCTGAACACGTTTTATAAAACGACGTATTTGTTACCAAAATGGATGTCATGAGGTCCTGTTCTTTTTACGGGCAATTTTATCCTGATACATACGATCATCAGCAAGACGGAATAAATCCTTTATGTGGTCATCTCTTCCACCGGTCGCTACCCCTATGGATAATTCAATCGGGTCGGTTATATGTTTTAAATTATAATCTTGAATTGTTTTTTTAAGTCTATCCAGCGCCTCTTCCGCAGAATTTTCGTCCATATCAGGCAGCAGAACGGCAAATTCATCACCACCCAACCGGGCAATAATGTCATCGCTGCGGAAAGAATTAAGCAGGACATTGGCCGTATTTTTCAGCAAAGCATCACCGGCCGGGTGCCCCAGGGAATCATTAATATATTTTAAACCATCCAAATCTGCCACAAAAATACTGATGGGGTATTGCCGCCCTCTTTCCAGGCGTTGCACTTCGGTTTCAAAGAAATTACGGTTATATAAACCGGTCAGGGAATCATGCGTGCTCAGGTAACGTAATTTTTCTTCTGCCTGAACACGACTGGTGATATCACGGACCATGGCGGTAACATACTTTTTACCCTTTAATTCCAATGGGCCGGCTGATATTTCAACGCAAATTATTTCACCATCTCGTTTTTTATGACGTTGCAAGGGGATATAAATCAAACTTTTATGGGTTTGCGAAGTGAATTTTGACTCATCCGAATCTTTTTCAAGCAGCTGTTTTAAAGTCATGCCGGATAAAAGCATTTTTTTGTCATAATCATATAATTTACAAAAACCTTCGTTCACATCCACAAATTCCAATGTTTCCACATCCAGAATACAAAGCGCAAAATAATCACTCGAGAAAATGGAGCGGTACTTTTCTTCACTCTCACGCAGTTCAACTTCAGCCCGGTGAGCTTCTGATCTGATTTTGGCATCTGCCAGTTCGCGTGTCACCACCGGGGCCAAACGCGCCAGGTTATCTTTCATCAGATAATCATGTGCACCGGCGCGCATCATCTCCACGGCGGTCTCTTCACCGATTGCGCCGGAAACGATTATGAAGGGCGTATCTTTCACACCATAAGCCTGACAGGTTTGCAAAGCCTGTAAACCGCTAAAACCGGGTAAACGAAAATCGGAAATAATAATATCCCAATCTCCATTTTCAATGGCACGAATTAATTCCTGGTTCGTTTCCACCCGTTGGTAAATAACATCATATCCACCTTTTTGGAGTTGCCGAATTAATAAAGTGGCATCGTCCTCGGAGTCTTCTATAATTAAAACCTTTAATCCGGTACTCATCATCACCTGTTGAACCATGATTAAGACTATGTAGATTTAATGAAAAAACTGTCTGTTTAACTTATCGTCAAAAGAAAAGATAACATTACTTTTTTATTGTACAACGAAATATATTAAATTTCACTTTCGACGACTCGTAAACGATCAAACCCCAACAAAATTACCCAATTATTTCATATGGCCTAGCGCCTGCTCACCAGCAGCCCCCCTACGATTAAAACAACACCTACAACCAGAGCAATGAACAAACCGCCTCTGAAGCGCTCATCAATGATTGCCTGCTCATCCTGGTCTGGAGTGGCAGTCTCTGCAATGTCAGGAGAGGCTTTAACCGGCGACGGTGTTGCCATTTGTGTAGGAACCGGTGAAGCTGTCGGTGAAGTTATTGTTTCAAGCGTAGCCGTGGCTTGTGGCGTTAATGAAACCGGCATTAACAGACGTTGTCCATTATAAAGGGTTTTAGTATCCAATGGCAAATTATTTAACGAGAGGATGTTATTTATTTTTGTACCATAAGCAATTGCAATCATCCACAAACTTTGCCCCTGCTGCACAACATGAATCACGTTACCCCTGGCATCGGGTGTAGAACGAACCACGGGTACAATCCATTCTTCTGCGCCGGTGGTTGCCGTAACGGTTGTCGTAACCGTACTGGAAGGTGTAATACTCGCCGCCAGCTTTGCCGGATTGTTATTTAATTGAGAAATTGGTAAATCCACAGATATTATTGACAATGGAATGGATACAATTAAAGCCAGAAGCACTTTAAAAATGCTCATTTCCCACAACCTTTCTCTGACTATTTAATTTCATCATTTTAACACAGCTTGTAAAATTATAAGACATAAATGATATTTCTCATCCGAAAAACTTTAATTGATTTACAAAGCACAAGGTCTGTTACAGATATTATAAAAGCCACGCCAATTTTATTCAACGAAGCCTTCCCCCCTGTGCTAAAATAAGAATAACACAAGGAGATGCTTGCCATGACAGAAGAAACTGGCTTACGTCCTTCCCCGATTGCGGGCTTGTGGTACAGCCATCATCCCGCACAATTAAAGAAACAAATTAAGACTTTTATAAATCAGGCTGAACTACCTGATTTAAACGGCGAAGTGATGGGCATCATCGCCCCACACGCCGGATATCGTTATTCAGGGCGAACGGCCGGATACGCTTTTAAGTGCGTGGAAGGTTTATCCCCTGAATTGGTGGTGGTTATTTCACCGCTGCACAACTATCATCCCGCGCCATACCTTACCAGCAAACACAGCGCTTACCAGACTCCGCTCGGCGCCGTTGAAATTGACCATCAGGCTCTGGCCGAATTGGATGAAGCCCTGGAAGCGGATAACGGTTTGCCGCTGGAAAAAATTGCCCACGACAAGGAACATTCCCTTGAAATCGAACTGCCATTTTTACAATGTTCATTGCAAGGGCCGTTTCAACTGCTGCCGGTAATGGTGCGCCACCAGACGGCCGAAATTGCCCAACGATTGGGAAAAGCTCTGGCAAAAATTTTAAATTCACGCCGTTTTCTACTGGTTGCCAGCACGGACCTTTCACATTTTTACCCTGAAAATCAGGCCCAGTTATTGGATCACGAGATGCTGCGCCAGATCAGTACATTTAATCCCGACGCCGTCATAGAAACGGAATTAAGAGGCAAAGGTTTTGCCTGCGGCATTGCCGCGGTTGCCAGCGTGCTCTGGGCAAGCCGCAGGCTGGGAGCCACCTCGGTCAAATTACTGCACCACAGTACATCCAGCGAGGAAACCGGCGATCTTTCATCGGTGGTCGGTTATGGAGCAGCCGCCATCCTTAAGGCCCACAATCTTAATTAACACTTTTCAGCATAAAAAAAGGCGAAGCATTCGGCTTCGCCTTTTTTATTCATTTAATCATCTCAGGGTTGGTAAATAAGCGAATAAACCGAACTTGACCAGTCGGAAACATTGCCCGATTTATCGTGTGCCCGCAGGCGCAGATAATAAGGTACACCCTGGATCATGGGCGTCGCATGGAAGGTTGGGTCGTTTGTTGTGTTGGTCACCGGCACCGAATCACCTGAGCCCAAAACTGCACCGCCATCGGTTCCCCAGTAAATATCATAAAATTCAATTCCACTACCCGAATCGACGGGAGCAGTCCAACTGAAAGTCGGTGTATCGTGATCGTATGAACTGGTTCCGCCAGAACCGGCCGGGTCGGGTACAACCGACAGAGTTCCCATATCGGGAGTGCCGGGAGCAGTCATATCCAGCTTAAAGGTGAATACCTTTTTGGCAGAAGAATTTAAGTTACCCAACAAATCTTGAGACTGCACCCACAGGCAGTAACTACCGTCTGAGCCAAGTTCTCCGGGGCTGTAACTGGTTGAACTGGTTGGGGAGCCCGAAGGCGCGCCCGGAGTATCACCCTCGTTTAACCAGAAATAGAAATATTGAATACCGCTGCCGCCGTCACTGCCACCCGAAACGGTAAAACTGGGTGATTTAACCTCGCTTTGCCAGGTGTTATTGGAAACGCCGTGTGTTTCACTGGCCGAGGTCGGGTTGGTGGGCGCAGTGTTATCGTAACGCATGGTGTAAACCGTGGTGAATTCGGGGCGCTCCATGCCATTGCTAAAGCGGGTACGAATGCGCAAATAATATGTTGTTTCACTGGGTACGGTTAATGAGCCGGATACAGGATAAGAAGTGCTGGCAACCGGCGCCGTACTGGTGGTGCCGCTGGGATTGGTCCCCCAATATACACGATATCCGCTCGCACCGGGCACCGGGTCCCAGGTGAAAGCAACCGTATCCGATTCTTTCTGCCACTGGCCGCTTAAATCTTGCAGCGACACGGGAACAACCGTCACCTCCACCGGGTTGGTTGGCAAGGCCTGATAAGTTTTGGTCAGCACCTGATAGGTAGCTGTCATGGTCTGGGCAGCCGAACTGGAAGTGGCTGCCAGGGTTTGATTATAAGAAGCGGTGCCGGTCAGGTATAGCGCCGTGGCAGTTGCGCCCGGCACGGCCGAGGCCGTTTGAGTCTGCGCCTGGAAGGTCTGCGTCTGATAAATCTGTGCCACTTGCAGAGTCATGGCCTGAGCGGTTACCGAATTTTGGATAGCCATTTGCGCCAGGGCCGTCAGGGTCAGATTATCCGTTGGGCGGGGCGTGCTGGTCGGCGCGGGCGTATTGGTAGGCAACGGCGTGGATGAGTTGGTCCGCGACGGACTGGGGGTGACGGTAATGGTCGGGCTGGGCGTAATGGACGGAATCACATATTGTGTGGAAGTGGCAAAAGCCGTCCCGGCAGGCGTCTGGCTTTCAGCCAACGCTTTTGCTGTTGCATTCGGGTTATACAACGGGATGCCTGAAGTCGGTGTCCATGTGGGAGGCAATTTTCTGGGTGTGGCCGTGGATGTCGGCAGAATAATTGCCGTTGGCAACTCGGGCGCGGGGGCAAATGAGAGCGAAGATAATGAAGAAAGGTCCGGCCCTCCGGTTAAGAAGACAATGCTGGCATAAACCACACCCACGCCAACAGTAGCGAGCAGGGTTATTACAGTCAGAATGTTAAAAATTACATTTTTCATAACAAATATCTCCCTGACGGGGTTGAATACACGAAAACACCGATAAAGCCAGTTATTTACAGTATATACAGGTTTTGGGGCATGTCAAGAAAATGTAAACCAATTGATATTAAAACCCTCTTTTTACCGCGTTTTTTGCCCATTATTTGCATAAAAATGTTTATTCTTTATAATGGTACCCAATAATTAGTCAATTTATATAGGAGATTGTTTACATGTCAGGTATAACACACGACCTGCTTCAATTAAGTCCGGAAAACTCCATTCTGGTATTGGTCGATTTTCAAACCAGGATGATTCCCGCTATTCCACCCCGGATAGCCGCTGAGATTATTCGCAATGTCCGTATCTTAACCGAAGGTATTAAGGTTTTTAAGGCGCCTGTTTTGTTAACCGAACAATATCCGAAAGGATTGGGAGCGACCATCCCAGAGCTGCGCCAGGTTATGGGAGACCAGCCCGCCATCGAAAAAGTTGTATTCAGCAGTTATCAGGTGGAAGAATTTAAGTATCAGCTCGAAAACCACAAACGAAACAATATTATCATTGGCGGCATTGAAACGCATGTTTGTGTTTTACAAACCGTTCTGGATCTCATCAACGCAGGTTATCACGTTTTTGTAGCCGCCGATGCCACATGCAGCCGCACAAAATTCAACTGGATTACCGGTATAAATCTGATGCGCGAGGCCGGAGCCGTGGTTGTTTCAACGGAAACCATTCTTTTTCAGTTATTAAAAAGCGCAGGCAGTGAACAATTTAAGCAGATATCAAAATTGGTGAAATAAACCCGATATCTACCATTTATTTGGATTTATCTTGTTTCTGCCGATCTTTTTTCTTTTCCTCATTTAAATAACGGCGGATTCCCAGAACAATAACATACACCATCAATCCGCCTGTGAAAAACGCATAAGCGGCTAACATTAATGTGGTTGTATCAGGCATTTAACTGCTCCCGGGTAAATCACGCTTAAGAAGATCAAAATCGTTTGGAGATAAATCAATTATAAACAACGGACAAAACACCGATCCGTGGTCATTGCTTGATTATTTACACAGGATCACCCAACGGTCATCCGAATTATTCGGGTAAAGGATAACAATCAGGGCAGGAGAATTGCCGGCCATTAAATCGGTTTGATTTCGTTTCACTTTTAATATCTGATCCACGCGGAACGACAAAACGTCATTATTCGACATCAACATTCGCACCGGATCACCGGGTTTAAAAGTATCAATGACCGCTTTTAACTGGTCATTCATCGGCAAAGCCACCACCCGTCTTAATTCCGTCCCCGAAAGCCATTCGGGGCCTTGCGGGACCCAGTCGCCATTTTTTAATTCGCCTTTTTTTAATAAAAAGACCCATCCGCCCGTTAATTCTAACCCCACCGGGGATATTGAAACAACCGGGGTTTCCACTTTAGGCGGGGGTTTTAAGAAAGGCAAAGGCAGCAGGTTAAACCTTACGGTTAAAAATATCACCAGGGCCAGTGTACTTAAAAACATAACCGAAGCCGCCAGACCCACCCCGATAAACAAGAATTTGCGATTTTTCTTGCCCTCTATCTGACCGTTTTCTTCAGGAAGCGTTTCTTCTTCCGGAAACACTGGCAGTTCAGGTTCAATGAACTTTTCGCGCGCGAATTCCCCTGATTCTTCTTCGGACGGTTCTTCAAACAGGGAACGTAAATCTTCTTCCGAATCGGGTGAAGGCGTTTCTGTTTCAATTCGGTGTGATAACGGCATCGTATCCACCGAGCCGGGTAGTTGGGCATCCCAATCAATCTGATCTTTATCATCTGCCCATTCAACAAAAGCCGGCGAGACAAAATCGGATGTATCGGCTTCATCTTCAAAAGGTTTGGAGTCAGCTACCAGACCTTCCTGTTTAAATAAATTTGAAAAATCAATTTCATCCTGACGGTCAAACAAAAACGGGCTCTGAGATTCACCGGAATCAAGCGTGGAACTTGACCATTCGTCGTATAGTGAAGGGGACTCTTTGGATAAATCATTCACTGTATCGGGAATATCTTCCTGGCTGACATCATAAAATGGCAGGTTTGAAGAAGGTCCCTCCGGGCCTGAAGAAGCCGGTTCAAATAGTTGCTCCGCATCGGGTGATAAATCCCAGGAGACATAATCGACCTGGTTGTCACCTGCCTGATCCGAGGATGTCTGTTGATCGTCTTTTAATCCGGCCAGGCGCAAAAAACTATCCAGATCTGTAACACCCTCTTCGCTTTCCTCATAAATTCCGGCTGAGGAATCGGCCGAAGTATCGGTATCATCTTTTTGAGAAAGTGGAGCCAGGGCAGAGTTGAGCGCATCAGTTTGTTGTAATTTGGTTAAAAACGCCTGCCATTCGGCATCGTTTTCTTCGGCCGTCGATTCAGCTCGTATTTCAGCCGAAAATGATTCTCCTTCAGAAGATTGCCCGGTTAATTCACCAGTTAATCCTGTTCCTGAACCAAAAAAAGGTGAAACCCAGTTAACCGATTCTTCCTGAGCCTGTTCATCTTCACCTTTACGCGGGTTTCGCCCCACAATTGGTCCATCGGCTTCCGCGCCCGATTCACCCAGTGGGCCGGTGAGGCGGTTAAGACGCGAAGCAATATCATCATTTAGCGGCTCTTCCGCAGGCACCTCAGGTTCTTCACGCCCCAGAAGACGGCCCGTCATCGATTTTAACCAGCCCTCTTCTTCGACCGGATGCGGGTTATCCAATTCCATGCTTGGAATTGAAAGCTCGCCCGATTTTCGTTTTCGACGCAGCGGGCCGGTGCGTCGTTTACCCAGTGGGCCGGTTGTAGACGGCTCATCCGGGGTTTCATTGCCATTTTGGATCGAATCCATGCGGCTTAATGGGTCCGTATCACCCGGCACAGATTCGGAATTGTCGTGCGCAAATTCACCCGATGTATTCGGCTCTTCAAATGGCGTCTGACTTTGACCATTATTTACATCGAATGACATGAAAATCCTCTTTTACGGCAGTTTTCCCGGCAAACCCGGTGGTATCAGCCGAACCAAAACAAAGATATTACCGTCATCAGGGACGGTCATTTCGAGATTACGGTAGACCTGCGGGATAATAATCGTGACTCGCGAGCCTTTTAACTGGTTGGAAAAAACAAATGTGGCAATGCCTTTAACCGCAGTTTTTGTCTCCGAACTACCGTCTTCATATTTTACAGTAACACCGATGTTATCGACAAGTTCATCATCCCCCAATACATAGTCATTATTATAATCCATATACACAATGACCTGCACATGCCCATTGCGGGCACGCGGATTGGGCGGCAGGGTGGGAGTCGGGGCCGGTGTGGGCGTTCTGACTTCAATCACCGGGCGGGATTGAATGACGGCCGACTGATTGGGTTGGAATGAACTTAACCGCGCCCAAAAATTATCAACATAATCACGCGCATCCGGGCAGGAACCCAGATGTGATGATAAATTTGTCCAGGTTAAAACTTGTTGCTGGGTTAATGTGGATACAATGGCATCTGCCAGGCATTGATATCCGCCATGATATGAGACCATGGTAAACTTCCAACTGTCTTCATAACTGGCGCCGGTTGTATATTTTTGGTACAGGTAACTGGTCTGGTAACAATTGGCGCGCAGCACCTGGGCCACCATACGCATGCTTTGTTCGGCGCGCTGCGGGCTGATGCCAAACTCACAATTGGGGCAGTCGGCATCCAGCCATGAAACCAGACCGCCGCGCAAAACCGCCTGCGAAGCCGGGGACATGGAAGCATACAGGTTTTTGCAGACCATCATCATATTATCGCAGATCAAATCATACAAAGCGCTGTCCCAACGCAAAGCCACATCGGCGCCCTGTTCATTAATCTGCGCCAGGCCATATTCATACATTACAAACCGGGTGCTGGCCGGCCAGAATTGCGATTCCTGTTCTATGACACTTTTTAACACCACCGGCGGAATGCCAATATCACGCGCTGCCGACCAGATGGCCGGGTCAAAGTGGTTTTGCCATTCCACCACTTTGGGCATGGCGGCTTCCATGCCGCACGAATTAGGCGAACCGTCGGCAAAGAGCCCACCATACGGACAACTGGACGCATCCACCTGATCGTTGCGAATTAACTCGCCCGCCAGATGATAGAGGCGGTGATAGGTGGCAATCTCCTGCGGCATCTGTGGAAAACTGGACCAGTTGCGATTATCAAATTCAGGCGTATTGCCCCAGACATTGGCACAAATATCATGATAAACGCCAAAGTTTTCATTTTCGGTAACAGTGGTTTTAAAATTATTATCCGCTTTGATAATTCGGATGGTGGCAGAATAAGGCGGGCTTTCGTCGCCGAAACTGGAAACTGCCCAATAAGTGATGGTTGAATCGCCGCCCGGCAAAACGTCGCAAGATGCCGCCTGACATTCAAACGGCGTGCCACCCACATCTCCCTTAATGGCGGTGATTTTATAATCTGAAAAAGGCTCATAGGCGCTGATGGTTACAAACGGTTTAAGGGTGGGGGTATCATTGCCAACAATATTGATTACAATAGGCGGCACCGGAATTTTTTGCGTCTGAGTCACTTCGCGTTTCTCCAGGAAACGCCAATAAGTGTTATCCATCACATCGGACAGGGGCGCAGGTGTATTGGTGGGAACCGGCGTTTGCGTGGCGCTGGTTTGCACCGCCTGAGGATACAAGGCATTCTCACAAACGGCAAGCGCCTCGGCTAATAATGGGTAGCCCTCGTGATTGATATTTACCAGGCATAATACCTGACTGCTGCTGCGTGAGATCAACTGCCAGCTATATTGCGTAAAGGTATTGGTGACAACCATGTACCGGCCCGTATCACCTTGCCCCTGTTGTGCCGCGGCTGTCTTAAAATTAAAAATCAGCAATAATAACAAAATCAATACCAGCCCCCCCAGGCGATATGGAATGGAATAACTTTTAACCGGCATTTCAGAGCTCACAGGCCTCACGATCACCTTTGAGATTAAACGCCTGGTATACATTTGCATCCATCCATACAGATCGGACACGAATAACCCTCCTGTAAATCAGGATTAATCAAAATATAATTGTTATTTAAATCAACAGAACCTGTCGCAATAAACTACCGGGAATCAAATAATCTTACCATTGAGTGACAGGTTCGTCCACTTAAGGAGATGAATTTTGTATTTTTTACCCCTCATACCGCTTTATTCGTTCCAATACCTTAAAATCAAATGCGTATAAATGCCTGTCATCTGCCGCATGCGGCACACATTCCAGCGTCTTCCATTCCAAAAAATTAATCTCCGGAAAAAAGACATCCGCATCCAGACGGGCATGCACAAAGGTCAGATATAAACGGTCTGCCAGAGGCAACGCCTGGCGATACAAGGATTGCCCTCCAATGATAAAAACTTCTCTCTCACCGGTGGCCTGTGCCGTCTTAATCGCGGCCTCCAAAGAAGTCAACACCTGGCAGCCGGGCGCCTGGTAATCAGTTTGTTGCGTGACCACCAGCATTTCTCTGCCGGGTAAAACCCGGCCGATGGATTCGTAGGTTTTGCGCCCCATAATAACATGATGCTGCATGGTTAATTTTTTAAAAGAACGCATATCATCCGGCAGTTGCCAGGGCAAAGCGCCTTTTAAACCAATCCCGTTTCCGTCGTCCAATGCGGCAATCAATGAAACCAACATGCATCCTCTTTTATACGGCCACCGGCGCTTTAATAGCCGGATGACATTGATAATTTATCAATTCAAAATCTTCATACTTAAAATCAAAAATCGACTTAACCTGCGGGTTAATCCGCATCACAGGCAAGGCATAGGGCTGGCGCGATAACTGCAAACGCGCCTGGTCCATATGGTTTTTATACAGGTGTACATCGCCGAAGGTGTGCACAAAATCACCGGGTTTTAAATCACAAACGCTGGCAATCATCAGGGTTAACAAAGCATAGGAAGCGATGTTAAAGGGCACACCCAGGAAGATATCGGCCGACCGCTGGTATAACTGGCAGGATAGTTTACCCTCAGCCACATAAAACTGAAACAAAACATGGCAGGGTGGCAGCGCCATCTGCTCAATTTCTCCCACGTTCCAGGCGCTGACAATCAGGCGGCGTGAATCGGGGTTATGTTTAATCTGGTTAATCAAGGTGCTGATCTGATCCACGCTGCCCCCGTCCGCCGTGTGCCACGAGCGCCACTGCGCCCCGTAGACCGGGCCCAGCTCGCCGCGTTCGTCAGCCCATTCATCCCAGATGCTGACGCCATATTTTTGTAATTCGCGCACATTGGTGCTGCCCTGTAAAAACCAGAGCAGTTCATAAATAATCGACTTCAGGTGCACCTTTTTGGTGGTTAATAAGGGGAAACCCTCCTGAAGATTAAAACGCATTTGATGACCAAAAAGAGAAAACGTACCTGTTCCGGTGCGATCCTCTTTGGATATGCCGTTTTCCATGATGTTTTGCAATAAATTTAGATAGGCTTTCATCCGCTAAATTAAATATCTCCTACTGGTAATGCCATTTATTTCATTATATACCGCTTTTGAAGGAATTATATAGATAGAATAAAGCTAAAACAAACCCCTCTCTGAAGGAATTTTCAGAGAGGGGAATGAAGGGGTAGGAATTTCAGGAACTAAAACTATGTCAAACCTAACCGCCAATACGGGTGATGACCACGGTCGGTGAAGGCGTATAAGTATTGGTCGGAACAGAAGTATTGGTGCGCGTCGGCGTAACGGTAAATGTACTGGTAGGCGTTATCGGTGTGTTGGTACGCGTTCGGGTGGGTGTGCTGCT
>JAJTBH010000063.1 GCA_021287005.1 Anaerolineae bacterium | reverse complement strand
AAGATCAAAGTTGATATAACGGTTAAAACCATCACAAAAATTGCTATCCGCACAGGTTGAATCCACTTTAGGGGGTGAAAAAACGCAGGCGACCCGGTAATAATAATCGATATTCTGCGGGTCGGCATCCGAACAATTTTTAGAAGGTGAGGCAATGACCACCGTCGGGTCGTTAAGCGATGCCAGGCGGGCGGCTTCACGCGTCAGGTCCAGAACATCCAGGTAACGCCCCATAAACAAGGCCACTTCGGCTATGCCCAACAACATCAAAATCATGATGGGCAAAACCAGGGCCAGCTCAACTAAAGATTGAGCCTTGCTGCGCGAGTGCGGAATTAATCGTATATTTAGTGTTTTAAGCCACTGAGGTCGTTTCACCATTAACTCACTTTATTTGTAAATTGATTGTACGTGATCGGGATGGGAAATCTTAAATAGTACAATATAACGATACGTCTATTATCGGCAGGTATCAATATACAATTTCACTTTTTAAAAGCTTTTCACCGAAGCAAAACAAGTTTGTAACACAAATGTAACAATCAACCGGCAAATATCCCCCTGGATGGTTAAAATCAGGATTCGATACGCTCCACCAGCGTGATGCACAGGTTTAAATCCCTGATTTTCGCCAGCAAACCATGCAAGGCCGCCTGGTCATTAACCGCGCCCGTCAATTCGGTTTCACCCTGGGGGGTAACGGTTAATGTCAGTCCGTCAAACCAATCCAACCACTGCGCCGATAGTTCTCCCTTAACTCGAATACGATAATCCGTTTTGTTCATAACTGCTCCTTAAATCGGCCCATTTTTTACATTGCTGGGAACACCCTGCGGCAGTGGCTGCGGATAAATGCACTCCATTGCGAAGCGCATTTTGACTCTGCAAAAGGCCATGCGTTATGACTGGCCGCCAACTGACGCTCCCACCCGTTTCGCGGACGGCGGGCAGCCGCCTGCAAGCTGTCGATTAACGCATCGATATCGGCGTGAGTGTTGCCCAGACCCAGGCTGACGCGCACCAGCCCCGGCAAAAGCCCGGCCGTTAAACGCGGTAAAACAAACGAACCGGCATCCGCCAGCCGGGCGCGCCATGCTTGAATGTGCATGAGCTGTTTTACCAGCAGGTGCGCGCAAAAACAACCCTGGCGCAGCCCAAAACCATCGGCAGCCAGCTCAAAAGCCAGCACATTATGCGGCACCTGTTTTAAACGAAAACTGACCACCCCGCTGCGTTGTTTAAAATCCCGGGCAGCCGTATCCTGCAACCCGTATAATTGAATCCCTGGAACAGCGGCCAGGTTTTGAATTAAATAAACGCTCAATTCGCGCTCGCGCTGCTCGATCACATTCAAACCCACGCGTTGTAATAATTCCAGCGCCGCACCCAGGGCGGCGATTCCGGCAACATTTTGAGTCCCACTCTTTTGGAATTGGCCTAAAAGTTCCGTTCCCGGCCAACCACGCCGCGCCAGCAACGCCCCGCTGCCAAAGGGTGCATAAACCTTATGCCCCGAAAAAACCAGGTAATCTATCTGCAAAGCCTGCAGATCCAGTTTGCGGTGCGCCGCCAACTGCGCCGCATCCACCAGCAGCCGGGCGCCGTATGCGTGCACCAGTTTGCTGATGGCAGCCAAATCGTTAATCGTACCCAGCACATTTGACGCGCCGCATACGCTAACCAGCACCGGCGACGGTTGTGGATTGTTTTTATTTTGCAACTGCAAGCCGGTCAACACCTCTTCCAACTGCGCCAGATCAATCCACCCCAAATCATCCGCCCGCAAACGAATCTGACGCCAGCCGGGAGCATATCGCCAGGGCAATTCATTGGAGTGGTGATCCAGCACGCTGTTAATCACCGTCCAGGGAGTGGTGCCGGGCAGCGTTTGCGGCAAAACCGCGGCAAGCATGTTTATCGCTTCACTGGTGTTGGCACAAAAAATCAGTTCATAGTCACCTGGCGGTGCATTAAAATAAGTTTCACAAATCCCGGCGGTGTGTCTTATTACGTTTTCAAAGGCGTTTTCAGGCAAATTTAAAGCCGCCAGATAAACATCTAAAACCGGTTTTAACACCGGTTTGCTGGCCGCATGGTCCAAATAAACATAAGCCCGGCGGTTCTTTTTTAACGGTATTTTTAAATTCCGAGCAGGCAGGCTTTCTTCCAACAGGCGCAACAATTCTTCGCCGCTGAAGCCCGGCGCAAAGGGGGCAAAAACATCCGATACGGCGGCGGACGTGAACGGTTGCTCCTTTTTAAAAGGCTGTCCGCCCGGTTGTAAAACAAGTTCCAAAACCCGCGCCAGGGTGATGGCGTTCAAAATCGGCGGCGTACCAGCCTCTAATCGATCGGGAGCGTCGGCCCATACCACCCAGCCCGGCGAAACCAGCCTAATCGTACCGCCGCCGCTGAGAGGCGGCACGCCCATCCTTACAATCCGCTTTTTTAAGGCCAGCACGGTTAACCCCAACGGCAGCCCCCAATCAACGCTGCGGCAGAGGCGGTAATCAGCCGGTTTTAATAAATCCAGGCATCGTTCAGCCGCGTAATCGGAGCCAAATACCACCGTCCAATCACGCGGGGATAAATGCCAGTAGTCCAAAAAAACGGCACGGCAATGTTCATACAATTGCGTCGAAATGCTCGAATATAATCCGGCGCCGCGATGAACATTCGAATAAGTTTCGGCGGCCGCTTGCAGGCTTTCGGCCAGTGTCCGGAAGGTATCCTTATCTTGAGGTGAATATTGTTTTTCGGTTTGCATAAGCAGTTTAAGTTTAACGCCCATTAAACCCGCAGACATCTGCCAGACGGCAGATTCAAGGGTTTATTCCCATTCATATCTTCCTGTTATCAGGCTGTTTCGGGAAAATATGGCGATTGAGCCATACTTCCAATATATTCGGGCAGGTCCTTATGGCCCAACATCTGGCGAATGGACATGATTTCGCCCAGGTGGTACCAGTAATGGTAAATATTGCGCAGCAGCAGGGTGCCAATCGATTCATTATATTTGACGGAAGCTCCGCTTGAGGGGAAAAATTGCTGCATCAGTTCCGGCTCCAGCACATCCAGGTAACGATCGGCCGCAGCGGTGATATCGGCCCAGACTTTGCGCATATCGGCCAACGCCGGGGTGTTGGGCAGGCTGCCATAACCCACAAGCGTATTTAAATCGGGGTAAATCAGGGGCAGGCCGGGGCGCATCAGCCAGTAACGCTGCTCCTGGTTGGCAAGGTGACCGACAATCCAGCCGATCGAATTCATCGGTCCCATATGCTGCACGGCATCCGTTTCACTGACGCCTTCCAACGCACGATTAAACTCCGATCGGGAAAAACGAAGCTGCATCACGAGTAAATGTGTCATGTTAATCTCCTTGGTTACTCTTCTATTGTACCGGATTAAAAATCAAGGTCAAAAAAGCTATGTTGAGGTGTTGACGAACCGGAAAGTGCGTGATAAAATGCAATCCTCGTTTGGAGATGGGCGCGTAGCTCAATGGCAGAGCAGTGGCCTTTTAAGCCATTTGTTGAGGGTTCGATCCCCTCCGCGCTCACTACTTATATGTGGTCCCTTTTTTATCGATAATCCGCCAGTTGAGGGTTCGATCCCCTCCGCGCTCACAAATCCCCACTTTTTTGTAAAGGTGGGGATTTTTGTTTGTCAGGTCAAAAAAACACCAAACAAAACTAAACGACTCCACCCGGTTTCATCCGGCAAACGCTATTCCTCCCCCATCAATATTTCCATCATCTTCTCACGCTGGCTTAAAAAGTCTTTCGTCACCTGGTAATGTTCCGTTTCGGTATAAACAACCTCGCGGATTTCATCGTCACTCAGGCGGTAAATTCTGGCGCGCGGATAGGCCATGATAATGGGGGAATGTGTGGCAATGATAAACTGTGAATCCTTTTTTACCAGTTGGTGAATCAATACCAGCGCCGACAATTGCCGCGAAGGCGACAAAGCCGCTTCGGGTTCATCCAACAGATACAGGCCGTTTCCTTTAAAGCGGTGGGTTAACAGAGACAAAAACGATTCCCCATGCGATTGTTCATGCAGCGATTTGCCGCCGTAAGAATGGGCATACTGCACTTCATCAATGTAGGTGGCTACATTATAAAAAGACTCGGCTCTCAAAAAGAAACCGTCCGAAGCGGTTTTAATACCTTTAACGATTTGCAGATACTGGTATAAATCGGAATGGGTCTGGCGTGTGGAAAAGTTGATGTTTTTGTTGCCACCCTCCGGGTTGTACCGTAATAACTGAGCAATGGCTTCCAACAGGGTCGATTTCCCGCTGCCGTTTTCTCCGACGATAAAGGTTACATCCGGGTGAAAAGAAAGCCGGTCCAGATGTTTAATGGCGGGCACACAAAAAGGATATTGATCAAAAGAAGGCACAGCTTCGCGTTTTAATTTAATCTCGCGCAAATAAGGTTTAATATCAAGAAAGTTGCCGGCAGCGCTCAATGGAAATTCTCCTTTTTTATGCTCAACCTGCTTGCCCACCTGTTTTATTAACTTTTTAAACACCTTCATCCAATTATATGTCGTTTTTAAAAATAAAAAGGCCATCCGCAAAGCAGACAGCCCTTTTTTCATAAATTAAAAATTACCCCCTTCCCAAAATCCGCTCGATTTCCGCCATCTCTTCCCCTTTTAATGGGCCGAACTGCAAGGCCTGGCAGTTTTCTTCCACCTGCTTCAGCGACTTAAAACCCGGAATGGGCACAGTACGCGGACTGCGCGCCCAGATCCAGGCCAGGGCGCCCTGCGCCAGGCTGCGCCCGCCACTGGTAAGCACCTCGCGGATGGAAGCCAGTTGATCAAGCCAGACCTGTGTAGGTTTGCCATCCTTAAAACCGGGATGCCAGTTGGCGTGTTTGCGCACGTCGTTGTCGGAAAAGGTGCTCTCCGGAGCAAACTTCCCGGTAAGCAGCCCCATGCCCAGCGGGCCGCGGTTGATGCTGGCCAGGTTTAACTGCTCGCAAATCGCCAGAATTTCGCTGCTGCCATCCAACACGCTTAACTGCTGCTGCACCACGCTGCACTGCGCCGTATCCGAAAAAACGCGAATGGCGTCCGGGCGGTCCGTGCTCCAGCCATAGGTGCAGATTTTGCCTTCCTTAACCAGTTCATCCAACACCTCGCGGGCCTGCAAGGCACGCTCAAGCGTCAGCCCCCACACGTGCAGTTGGTAAACATCCACATAGTCCGTATCCAGGCGGCGCAGGCTGGCCTCAAGATTATTGCGCAAACGCGCCGCCACGTCGCTTTCTTCTTCTGTTTCATCGTAATGAAACACCTGGCGCGCGGTTTCATCCACGTGATAACCAAACTTGGTGGCAATTACCACATGATCGCGGCGGCCTTTAAAAGCCTGTCCCAATAATCGTTCGCTGTGCCCGGCGCCGTAGTTGGCGGCTGTATCAAAAAAATTAACACCCAGTTCCACTGCACGCCGGATCGCCCGCAGTGATTCGGCGTCATCTACACCGTCCCAGCCGGCCTGAGACCCATTTAATGTCCAATACCCGCCAATCGCCCAGCAGCCCAACCCTATGGCGCTGACTTGAATACCCGATTTTCCCAGAACACGTAAATCCATTGGTTTTTCCTCCTGCAACTTATTTTCTTCCTCATTATAAAAAACAAGCGGAGCCACCACAATACCCACATTTTAGCAGTTTTATTAATGCCACTTTTTTAAATAACCCTCACCAATTGCCGTATTTTTGGTATACTTTTAATACCATTTTCCAGGTGACCATGAGAATTCCACTTGATTCGTCAGACCCACTCCCCCTTTACCGCCAGGTGGTTAACCATTTGCGCACGGCTATTTTATCGGGCAGCCTGCCGGAGGGCACGCAGTTACCGTCCACCCGCCAACTGGCCGGAGAGCTTAACCTCAGCCGGATTACGATTAAAAACGCCTATGATGTGCTCAGCGGGGAAGGTTTAATCAGCGGGCGCGAGGGCAGCGGCACTTATGTGAGCCGTTATACAACGGCCAATGCCCGTCGTCAGGTCGACGAAAAACAACCGTGGCCGCTCTGGCAGCAGGAATTGGCTTTAAATGAAGCCCCAGCGCCTGACCGGTTTTTACCGGCGCGGGCAAAGGTTTCAGAGGAACTGATTTCTTTTTCAGGGGTGGGCAGCCCCACTTATTACCCCGTTCAAGATGTATATAAAGCCTTGCAAACCGTCATCCGGCGCGAGCGGGCCGGCGCTTTTGAATATGGCGACCTGCGCCAGGGTTATCTGCCGCTGCGCCAGACCATCAGCCATGTTTTGGGCAGCCAGTGCATCTCGGCCGGGCCGGAGGAAATTTTAATCACTTCAGGGTCGCAGCAGGCGCTGGCGCTGGTCTGCCAGGCGCTGTTAAAAGCGGGCGACACCATCCTGGTGGAAAGCCCAACCTATAATCTGGCGCTCGAATTGTTCGAGGCGCTTCACTTAAAAATCATCAGTCTGCCGGTGGATGCCAACGGCATGCAGGTGGAAGCTCTGGAAGAGATGCTGCAAAAACACCACCCGCGCCTGATATATACCATCCCCAACTTTCAAAACCCCAGCGGCATGAGTTTAAGTGAGCCGCGCCGCCGCCAGATGATCAGCCTGGCCGAACGTTATAACGTGCCCATTCTGGAAGATGATTTTGCCGGAGATTTGCGTTATGAAGGGCGTGTGCTGCCGGCCCTAAAAACCCTCGACCCGTGCGGATTGGTAATTTATATCGGCACCTTCTCCAAAATGTTAATGCCGGGGCTGCGCCTGGGTTTTTTAATCGCCGGCGGGCCGGTGCTGCCGCTTTTAATCCAGTATAAACGCGTCAACGATCTGACCACCTCGCCCCTCATTCAACGCGCCGTGTGCGAATACGTGACCGTGGGCAGTTACCAGGTGCATCTGCGGCGTTCCTGCCGCCTGTATTTAAAACAACGTAATACCCTGCTGCAAGCGCTTGATCAGGAACTGGGGGAACGGGTCGATTTTAATATTCCGCAGGGCGGTTTGTTTTTATGGTTAAAACTGGCCGGCAACATTTCTTCCACATCATTAAGAGAACAAGCCATCCGCGAAGGGGTGGATTTCACACCCGGGCAGCACTTTTTCATACAGGCTCAAGATGGCAACGCTTACCTGCGCCTTAACTTCGCTTCTTTATCGCCGCCGGCCATTCTCGCGGGGATTCAACGGCTGGCCAAAAGCCTGGACAGGTTTAAATAAAAAACATCAAAAAGACGCAGCCGATTAAATATTGAAAAATCGACACACTCACCAGCAGCAGACTGAGCCAACCCGGAATACGTTTTAATCCCATAGCCGTCAACAGCAGCAGCGGCACGATAAAATCCAGGGTGTAGCGCGGACCGAATTGAATCCAGCCGGTGCCCATCAAAAGTAATATGGGCACATCCAGCACCAACACCGTCAGCAGCAGCATCCACATATCCCAGGATTTACGTTCAAACCACAATACGGCAAATATCACAAAAAACAGGGGGCTTAACAAAAACAGGCTGCCGCCCATCAGGCTGCTTTCCGAGAGCGGGAAGGGGTAATAAAGGTACTGATAAAAAACATTAACCGGCACATAAAACAAACTGAAAGGGCCG
The DNA here is from genome assembly GCA_021287005.1 of Anaerolineae bacterium. Taxonomy (GTDB): domain Bacteria; phylum Chloroflexota; class Anaerolineae; order Anaerolineales; family Anaerolineaceae; genus JAJTBH01. The sequence goes on along the minus strand of JAJTBH010000063.1, from coordinate 6,881 downwards.
TACCGGTGATAGTCGTCCACAAAACGCGCATCCATAAGATGGTAGGCATAACCGATATCCAGGGCGCTGCCAAAACGCAAATAATTATACAGGCCGATTAAAACAAGGGTAAACAAAACGGGAAGCAGCGCCAGGATGCAGTGAAATACCAGCGACTTAAAACCCAGCCGCGTATGGCGCGAAATTAAATACCAGGCCGGAAAAAGCCCCGCGGCCAGCAGCGGGTTGCGCGTGGCCATGGCGGCGGCTATCCCCAGGCCGGTGATTAAAAAAGCCGGCCAGCCCTTTAATGAAATCGCGGCGATATAGGCCAACAACATGGCAAAAATGGAAACAATTTGCGAGGTAAACCAGACTCGCCCGAATGGACTTATGGTTAAATAAGCCGTACCCAGGCCCATGAAGAGGGTTAACAAACCGATCTGCCGGTCGCTGACCTGCACCAATTGCTCGCGGCGTGCCCGGCGCAGCAGCATGATTAACAGGCTGAGATTTAAAGCGGCCAGCACAAGCGTAAAGAGGATGTCTGAAAAGTTAATACCAAACAGGCTTACAAAAGGCAGCAGTAAAAGCGCCGGAAAAGGCGGCCAGTAGGCAAAATATCGCCCCTGAAACAAAATTAAATCATGCGTATCGGGCGGAATGGAACGGAAATTTAATTGCCCGTGTAAAAAGGCATCTGCCAGGTAATTAAAATAAGCCACCTTACTCGGTTGCAAAACGTCGCCATGCAAACGCCCGATAAAAAGGTAAAACAAACTAAAAAAGATAAAAACCGGAAACGGCCGGCTGAAAATTTCAACCAGTTTAAAAGGGGATAAAAAAATTCGCTGGGAAAATTGTTTTTGCATTTAATCAAATAAACCTGGCGCGCTGGATATTAATATCATATCGAAAGCAAAGGCCGCAGGACATAGACCCGGAAATTTAATTAACCGATCAAAGCCTGAGCCAGAATTACCCGTCGTTTTAGCCAGATCACAAGTCCATTTGATTAAGTAATTCTTTCAGTGCCTTTAACTCTTCTTTGCTTAAAGTCACCCCTTTGCTCATGGTTTTGCCGTCCGGGGACCATTCGCGAATGTCATATTTGGCGTCGCGTTCATTCCAGCTAATCAGGTTAAGCGCCTTTTCCCAACCCTTTTCCGATTGTGAAAGAACGCCTATCTTTTTGACGATTTCATATTTAATTTCAGCCATTTCACACCCTCAACAGAATAATAAATCGAAGAATTTTTGTCTACACCCATAAATCGGTGCTTAAATACTTAAGTCCCGAATCGCACATCATAATGGCTACCGTCTTACCCCGGCAGGATGTCTTTAATAAATGTAATGCCGCCGCCAGGTTGGCGCCCGACGAAAAACCGGCAAAAATACCCTCTTCTCTGGCAAGCCGCCGCGCCATTAACATGGCTTCTTCATCGCTGACGCGGATATAACCATCCACCAGTCCCGGTTTAATCAGCGGCAAATCCGTCATGGCATACCCGCCGCCCTGGATGCGGTGATTGGGCTGAGTCAGGTCACCGCCCGATAACACAGCCGCGCCTTCCGGTTCAACCAGAAAACATTGAATATCCGGGTTAAATTCCTTAAAAGCAGCAGCGCATCCGGCAAAAGTGCCGCCGGTGCCGGCGAAGTCACAAAAGACGTTAATCTGTCTACCCGACTGGCGAATAAACTCGGGGCCGGTGTGCAGGTAATGCGCACGGAAGTTACCTTCGCGTAAAAACTGGTCGGCGCGAAAAGCGCCGCGTTCTTTCACCAATTGTTTAGCGCGCTCTTCCACCAGCGCCAGGTCGCCGCCCGAAACCTGCCCCGGTTGTGATTCGGGCAGTTGGTCCACCAGCACCACCTCCGCGCCCAGAGCAGCCATCATACGCGCCCGCTCCATCGAGTTGCCGCGCGACATAACCGCTACAAACGGATAACCTTTAATGGCACAAACAATGGAAAGCCCCGTGCCGGTGTTGCCGCTGGTCAACTCAACCACCGTCTGGCCGGGCTGTAATTCACCACTGGCCTCGGCGTCTTCAATCATCTGGCGGGCAATCCGATCTTTTTTTGAAAAACCGGGGTTAAGATAATCCAGTTTGGCCAGTATACGCCCATCCACATCCGAAACGATGCGCGACAGTTCCACCAAAGGGGTATCGCCAATGGCGTCGATCACCGAAGATAATAATTCCGCGTTATTTTTCAAAATTTCCCTCTTTTCTGGCTTGTGTTTAAAACAAATGGTTTAATAGAGGCACGATGTTGATCACCGGTTCTTCATAAGGGTGCACCCGCCGGATGGCCGACAAAGCTGCCGTTACGTTTTCAACCGCGCAATTCACTTCAATTTTTAATTCACTACCCCGGCAAATTTGCCCGACCTCACCCAGAAAAGGGTTGGCTTCCGCCAGCGGCCGCCAGGTGCCGGTCACATCGATAATGCTCATACAATGATCGTAATTTCCGATCTTCCCGGCTCCGGCCTGGTGCAGTGCTTCGGCCAGCGTTTCGAGATAATCGGCGGGAATAAAAATTTCAAGTTTAACCACCGGGGGCAAATCCATATCCATTACCTGCCGTCTATGATTTATTTTTCATTCCGGAAAATGGGCAATGTCACCACAAAACGCGATCCATATCCCTGACCTTCGGCATTAAAAAAGACCGGACTGAATACTTCTATTTTACCCCCATGTGCTTCAACCAGTTGTTTAACAATGGCCAGGCCTAAACCGGTGCCGCCGCTGCTGCGCGTGCGTGATTTGTCGGCGCGGTAAAAACGCTCAAAAATCAACGGCAGGGCCTGCGGATCAATGCCACTGCCATTATCGGTGACCGATAATATGAAATTTTCCGGCGAGTCGGGCGGCTGCGTCAGATTAAGCTTAATCCGTCCGTTTTGCGGGGTGTAACGCAGCGCATTGCCGATCAGGTTGTTAATCACCTGAGTTAAGCGGTCTGCATCAACAAACACCGCCGGCAAAGACGGCGCCGGCTCATAATCCAGTGTTATGCCCTTTTGGGCGGCCTGCGGCTGCGTGCGGGTGACGACCTGCTGCACCAGCATCGTCAGGTCAACCGGGCCGCTCTCCAGTTTAAGCTCTCCGGCCTCAGCCAACGAAAGCAGGCGCAAATCATCCACCAGGCGGTTTAATAATAATGTTTCGGCATAAACCGCCTGCACATGCTCCTGATCCAGCGGCAGCACGTCATCCATTAACCCTTCCAGGTTGGCGCGCATCACGGTGAGCGGGGTGCGCAGTTCATGGGCAATATCGGCCACCATAGCATGGCGCTGTTTTTCCGAACGCGACAGGCTGTCGGCCATGTGATTAAACGTTCTACCCACTTCTCCCAATTCATCCTTCGAGTCGATCTTAACTCGCCGGCTCAAATCGCCTTTTGCAATGGAGGCGGCCGCCTCCTTAAGCTGGCGCAGCGGCGCCGTAATTTGAAAGAATAAAAATGAGCCCAAAATCAAAGCCGCCAGTGCAGCCAGCAGTGCGGCAATTAAAATCGAGCGGTTTACCGAAGTCAAAAACTCCGCCGCGGGCGAAGCCGGCTGGTTTAAATCATTGGGGGTGACCAGCACCAGGGCAATTGTCTGCCCGTTTAAAACAACCGGGACGCCGTTTTTTAACTGGTCAGGTGAAAGCTGTTTACCCGTTAAATCGGAAGTTGTGTCTTCAAAAACCCGGCCATCCGGATCGCTCAGGATAACACGCATACCGCTGCCCATCATCATGCCGCCGGCAATAACCCGCCCCGCGCCCATACCCTGCCCTGCATTGGGCCCCCCACCCATTCCGCCGCCCATACCATGCACGCCGCCGCTGCCTATCTCGGGCGTCTGGCCAAAAATAAAGGTTTCAACACCCTGCCAGCCTGAATTATTGGCGTAATAGTCTGCCAGTAAAGGCGCCAGGCGCGCCGCCCAGGCCTGACCACTGCGCGTGGTATACAATGTAAAAGCGCTTTGTGTGGAGAGAGAGACCATTAAAAACATCAACGCCGAACCAATCAACGTCACCAACAAAAATGCGCCTAAAAGTTTAAATAAAAGACTGTTACGCATCGTTCAGCACTTCCAGTTTATAACCGACGCCAAAAACCGTATGAATATACACCGGTTTTTTGGGATTGGGTTCCAGTTTGTTGCGCATATTTTTAATATGGGCGTCAATTGTGCGTTCATAACCCTCAAAAGCATCTCCTTGAGCCTGCTCCATGATTTGCAAGCGCGAAAATACACGGCGCGGTTGACGCGCCAGAACCAGTAAAATATCAAACTCCGTCGGGGTTAATTCAATCACCCGCCCGGCCAGGGAAACTTTATGTTCGCTTGGGTCAATTCTTAAATCACCCACTTCCACCAGGTCTGCCGCCGCTTGTGAGCCGCCCGGCTCAACTGCCGGTAAACGCCGTAAAACCGTGCGCACCCGTGCCACAACCTCTTTGGGGCTGAATGGTTTAACCACATAATCGTCTGCGCCCAGTTCCAGTCCGATCAATTTATCACTTTCTTCAACGCGGGCGGTCAACATCAACACCGGCACATCCGATTCGCGGCGCAGGCTGCGCATAACATCCAGACCATCCAGTCCGGGCAGGTTTAAATCCAGAATAATAAAATTCGGGCTTTCCTGGTGGAAACAATCCAGAGCCTGTTGTCCATCCGCTGCCGTGACCACCCTAAAACCGGCTTTTTCCAGGTATGCTTTAAGTACATTGACGATTTGCGGTTCATCATCCACTACCAGAATTTTCTTTTGCAGACTGTTCATAATATCAAATCCACCGTTTTATTTTATTATCCTCTATTAAATCAAATCAAACACATCCAGCCGGCAGCTTAATTGATTATTCATCTTTTAAAAATCGTGTTTTTTAATCCACATCTTGCAGAAATTATTGTACAATCATTTTGTGAAAATTATATGTTGATCGGTTTAATTTTTCACAATAAAAACAGACAAAACAACGTTACTTTTTTATTTTTATTGCATCTAAAACATAAACCCTTTTTAGAAATGTTTATATAAATAAAATCAGCATCACGGGAGTACTTAATGAAAAATAATTCAAAAAATCAAAACAAAAAACAAGCTTTTCCTGTCTGGTTAATGGCCCTGGTGATTCTTGTTGTGGTGGGGTTGGCAGGCTTTTTCATCATTCAAGCCACCAATTCCAATTCGGCATCCCAACCTTACCCGGCTGAAGTTAATATTTCACAGGCGGCCGAAAAACGCGATGCAGGCGCATTTATTCTGGATGTACGCCAGCCCGAAGAGTGGGTGCAGTTCCACATTCCGGGGGCCACCCTCATTCCTCTGGGTGAATTACCCGATCGTCTGAACGAAGTGCCCAAAGACAAAGAAATTGTCGTTGTCTGCCGCACCGGTCATCGCAGCGCACAGGGGCGCGACATTTTGCGGAATGCCGGTTTTGAAAAAGTAACCAGCATGGCCGGCGGTGTTACCCAGTGGCAGGCCCAGGGGCTGCCGATTGCTACAGGTCAATAAAACCGCCTGACAGATTTAATCTGACACTAAAAAGGGTGGGGATTACGTCGGGTAATCCCCACCCTTTATTTAACATTCACTTCTGCATCAGGGTTGTGCAAAACGCGGGCACCCCGAAACGGCAAAACCGCCGCGTGCATTGGGCCCGCCGCCGCCCCGGGCAAAACCGCCCATCATACCGCCGCCGCGCTGCGACATCCAGTCGGCCTGCTGTTGGGAAATCTTCCCGTTGTTGACGGCCTGTTTTAAAGCCTGGGTACGCGCCTCGTTCATCAAGCTCACAAACTGTTCTAGGGTCATTCCCTTTTCACAGGCAATTTGCGAAATAGTAGCGCCCTGGTCCAGACGCGCCTGCAACGCTTCCACCGTTAAATCCAGTTTCCCGGCAAAAGCGGCCAGCATTTCATCGTGCAAAAAACCGCCGGTGTTGGTGCTGCCCATCATTCCCCCCGATCCCATGCCCCACCCCGTGCCATAAGCACAGGCTGAAACAGTGGCAGTCGGGGTGGGCGTCTGAGCGTAAACATAATTGGGCGAAGCAGCCAGCGCCGCCGCCACACTGCCAATCAAAACAATCGCTAAAAATATTCTTTTCATTTTTTAATCTCCTTCATTCTCATTTCTTTTACTTCAACTGATATATTAACTTCCAATTTTGAATAATTTATGAATTTTTTCCGAAGCTTATGTGAAAATTTAATCCTTATGGACGCCGGTTTTCCAGCCAGGTGCGCAAATTGCTCACTGAAAATTGTTCATTTTCCAGGTCCTTAATCGCAGTGGAGGGCGACGTATCCGCCGGCAAGCCAAAAGCCTCCAATATCTCCACAACGGGAACATTAAAGCCAGCCGATACCTGCTCCAGACTCATCCAACCTTTGATGCTGTTAACATCCCCCGCCACAGGCAACACCGCACTACCACTGCTGCTGACTTTTCCCGTCACTGACCAGATTCCCAGGCTCTGAAATGTCAGGATCGTGCCAAAAAAGACAACCAGAACCAGGACACCAAAAATTATCGGTTTTATTTTCATTTTTTTATCCTTGTTTTTATTTTCCCAATAAAGGCAGTCCCAATTTGACCTGCAAGGCCCCATCCTGCGGGCATTGTGAAACGCATTCCAGGCAGCCAATGCAATCGGGGTGTTTAATCGTCTCGGCGGAGTGTACGGGCAACCCCATGGGGCAATTACGTGAACAGATCTTGCAGGAGGTGCAAACGTGATTTTCTCGTTTCAGGTAAAGCGGGCTAAAGCTGGCTGCCAGCCCGCTAACGGCGCCCAATGGGCAGGCATACCGGCACCACGGGCGCTCGACAAAAAAGGACGCCGCCAACAGCAAAATTAAGACAAGCAGA
>JAJTBH010000062.1 GCA_021287005.1 Anaerolineae bacterium | reverse complement strand
GTTTACCAGCCAGTAAACCGTAATCAAAAAGACAACCTGCTGCCATAATTAGCAGCATCAAAAGATCACGACGTTTCATTACGGATAAAAACCTTAATTTGTTAATTTTCTGGTTAGTCTTTCACAGGTTAAAAAAACCTGGAGAGGCACCATACCCGGTTGGGTACCTTGCTTCTCCAGGTCTTTTTCCCAAGGGGTATTCCGCCCCTCAAAAACAGCATTATACCGCAAAATTATGGGGGAAGTATGGGGTTTATCCGGAGCTTTCGCTTTTTAAACTTTTTAGCAATCCCAGGGCAAGCAGCAGCAACAGTAAACCGGCGCCGTCAAAAACCATAAACCGTTGCACGCTTTCCCGCAAAACGGCATGTCCATCCGGCAGGTTGGCATACACCAACAGCCACTCGCCCAAAAAACCAATGACCTGCATCAAAGTCGCCTCATACAACGATATCCGATATTTCAGCGGATGATAAACCGCCAGAAAATAAGGTACATTCCACATTAAAAACAACAAACCCAATGCGCGCAGCATGGCCATTCCGACCGCGCCGCTCATCTCATAGGCGCTCATATAAACTTCAGGCGCGCTTAAAAACAGAAAAGCGCATTGCAGGTTAAAAAAAAGAACCAGCCCGATCAACAAGCGCGCCAGGGATAATCCGGCACGAGCGCTGATCCGTCTGGTTCTCATGGCATTTCCAAAAAATAAATCTTCTAACTGATGACCCCGTAAAACAGCGGCAAGGCCGGGCAGGCTTCGTCGGACCACTGGTACGCGGCCAGCACACGATCCACCGCAGCCTGTTTTTTGGCGGCGTCATTGGCATGCACCGTAAAAAGCGGCTCACCCCGGTTAACCCGATCGCCCACCTTATGGTGCAAAACCAGGCCGACGGCATAGTCAATCGGGTCGCCTTTACGTTCGCGTCCGGCGCCCAGTTGCACGGCCGTTTCGCCAATTTCGCGCGCTTCAATCTGTTGAATATAAGCGCTGCGTGGAGCCTTTACCGTTTCAACGATGGATGCTGCGGGCAGCAGGTCGGTGTTCTCAACTACACGCACATCACCGCCCTGTGTGATCACCAGGGTCTTAAATTGTTCATAAGCTTTTCCGCTCTGCAAGGCCTGCAAGGCCAGCACTCGAGCTGCTTCAAGCGTGGTTGTTTTATCGCCCAATACCAGCATATGGCTGGCAATTTCAAGGCAGTGTTCGCAAAAGTCCTGCGGACCGTGACCTCTGAGGGTATCTATGGCTTCACGCAGTTCGAGGGCGTTGCCCACGGCGCAGCCAAGCGGCTGGTTCATATCCGACAACACACCCACCACACGGCGGCCGCTTAATTTGCCGATAGAAACCATTAACCGCGCCAGTTCTTGCGCCTGTTCGAGCGTTTGCATAAATGCACCCAGGCCGACTTTAACATCCAGTACGATGGCCTGAGCGCCTGCGGCGATTTTTTTGCTCATAATCGACGAAGCAATTAATGGCATGGAAGGCACCGTACCGGTGACATCCCGCAGGGCATACATTTTGCCGTCCGCCGGAGCAAGGTCGCCGCTCTGGCCGGTTAACACCAATCCGATTTTGCCAAGCTGATGTTTAAACTCGTCTTTGCTCAGGTTGGTGCGGTAACCGGGAATTGATTCAATTTTATCCAGGGTGCCACCGCTGAAACCCAGGCCGCGTCCCGACATTTTGCCGACCGGCAAACCGCATGCGGCCACAATCGATTCGGCTACAAAGGTTACTTTGTCGCCCACACCGCCTGTGGAATGTTTATCCACCGTCAATGGCACAACATCGGTCAGGTCCAATACTTCGCCGGAATGCGCCATTGCCAGGGTCAAGTCTGTGGTTTCCTGGTCGCTCATGCCTTTTAACATCACGGCCATAGCCCAGGCAGACGCCTGATAATCTGGGATTTCACCCCGTGTAAAACCATTAACGAAAAATTCGATTTCCTCTTTCGTTAATTCAAGTCCGTCACGTTTTTTAATAATCAGGTCAACTGCTCTCATCCCAAACCTTGTGTTTATTTCTTCAAAATGATGGTGACTTTGCGGTTGGGTTCTTCGCCACTGCTCTCGGTGGTTACCTGAGGATGATCGCGCAGTTCGAGATGGATGATGCGGCGTTCATTGGCGGGCATCGGTTCAAGGGTCTGGCGGCGGCCGGTGCGCGCCACCTGGTCGGCCAGGCGGGTGGCAAGCTGGCGCAGTTGGCGTTCACGGCGTGAACGGTAACCCTGCACGTCGATCAACAGGTGTACCCAATGACCAACTTCCTTGCCCACGATTAATCCGGTGATATATTGCAGCGCATTTAAAGTTTCTGAGCGGCGGCCAATTAAATAACTGAGATCATCCCCTTTAATCTCAATCATCACGGTTGGCTGCTGTTCATCACTATCCGGCTGAACATATTTTGCCGTCACCTGGGCATGCACTTTCATCTTTTCGAGCAAACCCGTTACAACCGATTTTGAAACCTCAAGAATCGATTCTTCATCAGCCACTGCCGCTTTTTTATTTTCCCCGGCAGGGGCTGATTTAACCGGCGCCGACACGGGAAGATCATCCAACTCGTCTTCCTCATTTCTGATTGTCAGGCGCACTCTGGCCTGGCGGCCGCCCAGACCAAACAAACCTTTATTACCGGCATCCAATACTTCTATGTCGATTGCTTCGCGCGGTAAACCAAGCTGGTTTAACCCGCGTGAAATGGCCTCATCAACGGTTGGAGCTATCATTTCAAGCGTCGTTTTTTCAAAACTCATGGTATCCCTCTTATTGCTTTTTGGCATAAGGTTTGGTTTCCATGCCAATTACGAATCTGATCATCAACATACTTTATGATACTATTTTTTCTTGTTTTTAGAAGCAGTTGATTTACTGGAAGATGATTTATCATCCGCACCCAATAATCCCGGCAGAAAATTTTTCGGCAGCAGGTTTTTCGGCAGCAGGTTATCCCAGTTTAAACGACCCATAATGGCATATTGACCAATGCTGATCACGTTGGTGGTGATGAAATACACGGCCAGACCTGAAGCGTACGAATATGTCAACCACCCCATCAACAGCGGCATGTAAATATTCATCATGCCGGTCATGGCAGCCGTCTGATCTTCGGCGCCGGCAGCAGAGGGCGGGGACATCAGCTTGGACTGTAAATAGGTGGTGATGACCACCAGCACGGTCAATACCGGGATACCCCAGGGAATACCGGGGATAAACAGGCGTTCCGGCTGGCCCAGGTCCATCCACAGAAATTTGCTGTTTAAGGGGATGACCGTGGCGACGTTTAACAGGCTGGGATTGATAAAACGCACCAGAGAAAGCAGGTCGAGGGGAGAAGCGGCCAGTGCCTTGATAATGGACTGGTAAAGACCAATGATAATGGGGAACTGGATCAGAGTCGGCAAACAGGAAGCCAGGGGGTTAATACCCAATTCCTTATACAGCTTCATCTGCTCTTGAGCCAGTGCTTCTTTATCATTTTTATATTTGGCCTGCATTTCAATGTAACGTTTATCTTTCTGCAGATCCTGCATGGCAGCCGCGCCCTTAATCTGTTGTACGTTTAAGGGGTGGGTGATAAGACGGATCAGCAGGGTAAATAAAATAATCGCAATGCCGAAGTTTTGCCAGGCATACGAATAAATTAACATCAATATATTAACCAGAGGTTGAATAATCAGAACATCCCACATTTTTGGACCTCACCTATTTAGGCAGGGCAAAAGACCAGGTCTCTTTGCCGCTGTAATCGAACGCCAATAAAACTTTATCGTTATGGGTTACACCCACCAGAACATGGTCTTGAATGTTAACCGGACTGCCATACAGTTGAAGCCCGGAGGTATACGTCCATGCTTTTTCGCCTTTTTCAAAGCTCAACAGAACCACATCGCCTTTGTCGTTGGCAAATACCACACCGTTGGGTGTAATTGCACCCGAACCGGTTACGGAAGCACCGATATCGGTCTTCCACACCAGGCTGCCATCGGCTGCTTTTAAGGCATAAACCATACCGTCGATATTGCTCAGGAACAGTGTTCCATCTTTAATAACCGGCGAAGACCAAACACCGCTGGCCACATTCGTCTTCCATAAAATTTTTCCACTGGCGCTGTCAACGGCCACTACTTCATTAGCCAGGGTGCCGGCATAAATAACGCCGTTTTCATCCAGATGCGGGGTTGAAACCAGGGCGCCGCCCAGATCGACAGACCAGTTCAGGTTGCCCGTTTGCGGATCAAGCGCATACAGGTGGTGGCCCAGTGAAGCCTGATAAATCACTTTACCATCACTGATGGGCTGCGACCACAAAGCCTGACCGGCTTCAAATTTCCATACCAGGGTACCCTGGCGATTAATCGCATATAAATGTCCATCGGCATTGGGCGCGTAAACGGTATCGCCCAGAATCAAGGGACTGGCAATATAACGGGCTTTAGCCTCACCAAACTCCCATAGACCGCTGCCGGTTTTCGGATTAACCGCATGTAATTTATTATTATAGTCCCCCACCGCCAACAGGTCATCACTGACCGCCGGCGCCGCATACATGCCTGCGCCTACAGCCTGTTCGGGAAATTTCCACAACATGCCGCCATCAGAAGTTCGGATGGCAAATACCTGTCCCATATAGGCGATATAAGCCGTATCCTGAACAGGAGTAATGCCGGGCCACGCAACTGCCGCCGGCGCGCCACACGCACTTAACAACAGTGAGGTGACCAGTACGACAAACAAAAGAGGAAGGACTCGTGATTTCATCAATTTATTTTTCCATCAACAATAGAGTTTATTAAACCACCGGATCAAAACCACCGGGATTATAAGGATTACAGCGCAAAATGCGCCAGACCGCCATGACACCGCCTTTCAGCAGTCCATATTTATAGATAGCCTGGTACCCGTAATGCGAACATGAGGGGTAAAACCGACAGGTATCCGGGGGAAGTAAAGGGGAAACAAACTTCTGGTACAGTCTGATAAAAATCAAAACTGGCCAGCGCGCAAAAGTCTGGACATTAAAAGGCATGTCGAAAAGACGAGGTTCGTGCGAATAATATTCCTGAAAATTCATCTTAACTTATACGGGCACTTTCAGTACTCTCTTCTTTCAGTACTTTGCTCTTATGCAATAACTGTTCAAACACTGTTTGAATCGTTTCAAACGGAGCGTTCACCAACGGCAAACGCGCTATGACGATTATATCCCAACCCGCTTGAATACGGCAGAGATATTTATCGGCACAGGCCCTTAAACGCCTTTTAGCCCGGTTGCGTGAAACTGCATTTCCTACCGAGCGTCCCGCAGTAATGCCTAGCTTAACTTCCTGTTGGTCAGGCGCCGGGGCCACAATCAAGACCAAAAGCGGGTGGGCAAAAGATTTTCCTGTCAGCCGCACCCGCTTATAATCTAAGGAACGGGTCAGACGAAACGATCGTTTCATCCGGATCCTAAGCATCCTGTTACGATAAAACCATCCTTATCCATGCAAGGATGCCATTCCGAAACGATTTGCCTACCCGTCTGTTGTGTTTTACCACCGGATCCGTTTGACATGGTTGTTAGCATGCACAGTCAGCTTCTGGCGACCGCGCAGGCGACGACGCTTTAATACTTCACGTCCATCTGCCGAAGCCATGCGGGCGCGGAAGCCATGCACGCGCATGCGTCGACGAATTTTTGGTTGGTAGGTCCTTTTTGTCATACCGTTTCCTTTCGCTCACAAACAATGATTGCAAGTTAAATGCGGTTTATTATACCGCACGCCTCACACAGGGTCAAACCTTTTTAAGCATGATTATGGTTTTTTGCCGGGGTTAACAACTGTTCCAACTGGCGCGCCCCGTCAATATCGGCCACTGCCAGCACTTCGTCACCTTCCTGGAAGGTCGTAGCCCCACGCGGAGCAACCACCTCGCCCTGGCGCAGAATGGCGGCGATCACACAGGTATCCAGCAAGTTAAGATCTTGAACCGATTTTCCAATGGCAAACGCCCCGGGCAAAATCTTTTCTTCAAACAACGAATAATGACCGCGGCGAATTTTGGCCAGGGTCATCATATCTCCCATCGACATTTCTTCACCGATCAGGTGCGCCATGATCTCAGACTGGTTGACGGCCACATCTACATGGAATACATCACTGAACAACCAGCTATTACGCGGGTTGTTGATGCGCGCAATGGTGCGTTCGATATTATAACGCATGCGCGCCATGTAACAGATCACCAGGTTATCTTCGTCGTTGGTGGTCACAGCCGCAATCACCTGAGCTTTTTTAATCCCGGCCTGTTCCAACACCAGCGGATCCACCGGGTTGCCTTCATGAATCATCTCTGAGGGAATTTCTCGATGCAACAGAGCCAGAACATTCGGGCGATTTTCAATCACATGCACTTCGTGTTCTTCAGTAATCAAAAAACGAGCCAGTTGCGTACCCGTTCGTCCACCGCCAGCAATAATTACATACATAACTTATCCCTCCGCGCACATCTGCCGGCGCATGGCATCAATACCTTCAAAGGTGGCGCTTACTAAAATGAAATCGCCGGCTTCCATCACCATATCCAACGCCGGAAGATAAGCCCGACCGGCGCGCGTTAAAGCCACAAAGGTCGAACCCTCGCAAGGGTATAAATCTCCCAGGGCTTTACCGACCCAATATTCGGGGACGGCAATTTCGTAAATTTCCACTTCTCCGTTTCCGGCAGAAAAAACGGTACGCGCATCCATGTGGTAAATCATTTCTTCAAGTCGCTGCGCACCCCAACTGGTGGAACTGACAACCTGTAAACCAAACACTTCAAAAATCGTGCGATACTGTGGGTTGTAATTACGCACCACCACGCGCGGCACTTTATATACTTTGTTTGCCAGATGACCTACCACCATATTTAATGCATCCGAGTCGGTCACGGCTGCCACGGCATCCGCCGTTTTAATTCCGGCGCGCTCCAGAACATCCTTGTTTAACACATCACCTTCATGCAATGTACCCATAAAATTGGGCAGCAGGTTGGTAAAAGCCGCTTCATTTTCATCGACAATTGAGACGTCATGCCCCCGCTGAAACAGGCGATAAGCCAGTTCGGAACCATAACGACCACAGCCAACAATAATCACTTTCATAAATCTATCTCACTTTCCCTGCATCAGATTTCTGTTCAATCTGATATGGCACTTCCGTAATGACAATTTCCTTATGGTGCAGCAGCGCCCGGCGTAAATTATCGGCCGTGCGTGTGTGCAAAAAGCCCGTCCAGGAGTGTTCTGGAATGAACTGCGGTACCACAATGGTAATAACCTCGTTCGACTGGCACTGAGCGTACATATGATCGATATAGTCCAGCAGTGGATTCATCAATACACGATAAGGTGATTCAAGAATAACCAGGCGTACGCCATCTCCGTAATGTTCCCATTTATGATATAAACGTTCGGTTTCCACAGGATCAATGGAGACATGCACGGCGGTGATATCGTCAGTTAATTTACGAGCATAACGCAAAGCCGCCAGCGAGCCGCGATGTACACCCGCCAGAGGAATAATGACGCGGTGGCGCACAACGCGCGGGGGCGCGCCGTAATGTTCAAGGGAAAGATTGCGGGCGACAATTTTATAGTGACGGTGAATCAGGTAAAAACAACCGATAATGGCGGGGATAAGAATGACCACCACCCAGGCGCCATCCTGGAACTTGGTCATGGCAAAAATCACCATCACCACCAGCGTAAATACGGCGCCGGCGGCATTGATGACCATTTTTAACTTCCAGTTCTTTTCGAAATGCAGGGTTTTACCCTTACCCTCAAGCGTCTCACCCGGTTTAATTTTTCCACAGCGGAACCAGCGCCGCGCCATGCCGGCCTGCGACAGGGTAAAGGAAAGAAATACGCCAATGGCGTACAGAGGGATCAGGCGGGTAACACTGGCCTGGAAAATGATAATTAAAAGGCTGGCAATGACCGAAAGGGAGATGATACCGCGCGAGAAAACCAGGCGGTCGCCGCGGAAAGCAAGCTGGCGCGGCAAAAAACCGTCGGCTGCGATTAATGCGCTCAAACGCGGGAAATCGGCAAAGGCCGTGTTGGCTGCCATAATCAAAATTAATGTCGTGGCAAAAATTTGCGCCAGGTACAGGAAACTTTCACGCCCGGTTACCGTGCGTGCCAACTGTGAAATCACCGTTTCTTCTTCAGAGGGCATGGCTGCGGTCAGGTGAGCAAAAAAGGTGATGCCCAATAGGAAAGATCCCAGAATGACCGACATCCAGATCAATGTAATGCCGGCATTGCGGCTGCGCGGTTCTTTAAAAGCCGTGATGCCGTTTGAAATGGCTTCCACACCGGTCACAGCCGTGGTGCCGCTGGCCAGGGCTTTTAAGATCAAAAACAGCGTGATCGGTTGGGCCACCACCGGCATCATATCCATGGGCGGGTCCTGCACAACCCCCAGGGTTCCCATAAAATATTTATAAATGGCCACCAGCAGGGTGATGAGGGTCATCGCCAGGAAGAAGTAGGTCGGGATGGCAAAAATGATGCCCGACTCCTTCACCCCGCGCAGGTTGATCGTCATAATGAAGATCACGCAGGCTACTGCAATCCAAACGCGGTATTCATAAAGCTGCGGCCAGGCTGAAACGATCTGGGCCACACCGGACGAAATGGAAACCGCCACGGTGAGGATATAATCGGTCAGCAGCGCCGCGCCTGCCGTTTGAGCAGGCAGTTCACCCAGGTTATCATGCGCCACAATATAGGCGCCCCCCCCGCTTGGGTAGGCATGGATGGTCTGCTCATATGAAATGGTTAATATTGCAAGGAGGATGATAATTGCGAAGATCAGGTAGGATGAAATCCCCAGGGCAGCCGTGCCCGCCAGGATCAAAATAACCATCATTTCTTGAGTAGCATAAGCCGTGGACGAAAGTGCATCAGAAGCAAAAACGGCCAGGCCTACAGCTTTGCCGATCGTCTGATGTGCGGCATCCGACGTGGCGATGGGCGTACCAAACAACAACGAGCGCCATGAAAACGGTGGTTTGGTGTCATCCGTGTGGCGTAGTACCGTTGTCCCGGTATCTTCTTCTAAATTCATAAATCACGCTTTTAATCCTTTAAAAACGATACAATCCAGATTTACAAGATTAGGATTATAATACTAATTCTCTTGACGAGTCAATCATTCTCATTATACAATTCACAAATATTTACTAATCTGATTTTCAAAAAACCTTAGTCATGTCTTAACCTGACGGTTAACATCGGTTAATATAAAATAGTTACCTTATAGGTGGAACTTAAATAAGGTTAAATAAACAAATGGAAATTTCGCCCAGCACTCAAACTGATTTATCACCCAATTTACCGGTTGTAACCCAGACACGTTCCATTCGAGTCGCGCGGTTCGTTTCAAATGTTTTTT
Source organism: Anaerolineae bacterium (assembly GCA_021287005.1). Taxonomy (GTDB): domain Bacteria; phylum Chloroflexota; class Anaerolineae; order Anaerolineales; family Anaerolineaceae; genus JAJTBH01. Next base: position 5,220 of record JAJTBH010000062.1, on the reverse strand, counting down.
GCCCACCGGCTCTGGCAATTTATGGCATTCTGGTGGTAGCCGCCACATTGGCAACACCGGCCGCCTGGTTCTGGAGCGGCTTTGAAGTTTTTTTTGGACTGGTCCCTTCGGTTGGTTTTATCCTTTTTCAGCTTAAACGCGGACAGGTCAGCGATTTTGAAATTTATCATCGTGAACAGCGCCGGGGGTCTTATATTTTCACCCTGCTTTCCACTTCCGCCAGCATCTTTATCATGTGGCTGTTTGCCGCCCCCATTTTAATCATCTCCCTGCTGGTTGCCGTGATCTTGCAGGTTGGTCTCATGTTTATGATTAACACACGTTGGAAAATCAGCGCGCACGCTTCATCAATGGCGCTGTTTGTCACCCTGTTGGTTTTCCTCTACGGTCGCACCCTTTTGCCCGTCACCGTGGGTATTCCCCTGATGATCTGGTCGCGTGTCAGCCTGCGCCGCCACACCCTGATGCAAACCATTGCCGGGTCTTTGTTGGGCATCAGCATTTTGACCCTCAGTTGGTTATTTATAAACGCAAATTTTTAGTTTTTTTCGTTGGTTATCACGATAAACTGCCGGGTCAACCACGAACGGGTTACCTTATTCCGGTGTAAAAATAAAAATCTCCATTTATCACATGGAGATTTTTTAATTTATAACTATACGAAGCATCAATCTCATTCTGAGACTATAAACCCGGCCAGGCCTTCCCCGGATAACTGCGTCACCCGTACCCGGCTGATCTGATTCCAGAGATTTGAATCGGCGCTGACTTTAACCCGTAAATAATTACCGGTCAGGCCTTCCAAGAGCCAGCTTCCATCCGGCTGTTTTTGCGCTGTCTCCCATAATACCTGCAATTCACGGTTGATGAACGTCTGCCGGTAATTTTTGGACAGGTCGGCAAACAGGGCGCGCATCTCGGCGCTGCGTTGTTTGCTGATGGCCGGCGCCACCTGTCCGCTGAAATGCGCAGCCGGGGTGCCCGGGCGCGGTGAAAAATGAAAAACATGCCCGGCGGCAAACACCATCCGGCGCACAAACTCGCGGCTTTCCGCAAACTCACTCTCGCCCTCACCCGGAAAACCCACAATCAGGTCTGTGGTTACCGCCAGGTCGGGGATTAAACGATGCGCTTCTTCCAACAGATTGGCATATGCTTCCGGCGTAGTTTTGCGCGCCATACGTTTTAGAATGGCCGCCGAGCCGGATTGCAAAGGCAGGTGCAAATGCGGGCAAAGGCGTGGGTCCGACCACAATTCAAAAAACGAACGATCCAGGTCCCAGGGTTCCAGGGATGACAGGCGTAAACGCGGCACATCCGTGCGAGTTAAAATAGCTTCAATCAAGTGGGATAAATGCAGCCGGTTTTCAAAGTCTTGCCCCCACGATCCCAGGTGCACGCCGGTTAATACCACCTCGCGCGCCTCACCCGCCAGCGCCTGGTCTATGTCACGTAATACATCCTCAAGCAAACGGCTGCGCCCGCGCCCGCGTGCCACACGTGTGATGCAAAAAGTACAGGCGTTGTTGCAACCATCCTGCACCTTAATAAAGGCGCGCGTACGGGCATGCTGGCCCGGCAGGCGTTTACGTTCGTCAATCTCAAGACAATCCTGATCCATTTCCAATAAAGACGCCACCAGGTTATCTTTATCTTCATTTTTTACCACCTGCATTACGGCCGGCAAAGCGGCTGCCGCTTCGGGGTCCAACGTAGCCCAACAACCGGTGGCAACCACGCGGGCATGCCCGGCGCGGGCAGCGCGGCGCATCAACTGGCGCGAATCCGCAGCGGCTTCGCGTGTGACCGCACAGGTATTCACCACCACCAGGTCGGCTTCGGCGGCATCTGCCACAATATCATGCCCGGCAGATGCAAACTGTGCCGCCATTTTTTCGATTTCACTTTGATTTAATCGACACCCGATGGTGTCCAGGTATACTTTCATATAACAAACACTTCCATCAATAAAATCTCATTCCGACCTGATTTTACTGCATTTTGTTTTTTATTTCAGCCGGCACTTAACTGATTTGTCGCAGTAAAGCCAGGGCGCTGTCGATTAGATTTTCGTTTTTTTCTTCACGAGCCAGGTCAAGCGCTTTTTGCAGGCTGATTCTGGCATCTTCCCAGCGTTGTTGTTTGACATAAATTTGGCCGGCGTCCAGATATAATAAAGCCGAGTGGGGAACGACTTTTAAACCATTTTCAAAAATACGCAGGGCGCTGTCTTCATCCTGCAAAGAAAGCAGCAAACTGCCATGTAAATCATAAGCCTGCGGATCATTGGGGCTCATTAACACCAGCCGGCGGGCTGCCGGCAGGCCGATCCGGCGTTGTTCGATGTGATATTTTAAGCAATACACCGCCATCAAACGCCAGCTTTGCGGGTCGTCGGGCGCCAGGGTCATGGCTTTTTGATAATGCACCATGCCGTAAAGTGGCTGGCCCATTTGCGCCAGGGCATCGCCGGTTTGAAAACGCCAGATGGCGCGCTGCGGTTCAAGCTGGGTTAACTGGTAAAAATAGGTATAAGCCAGGTCGGGGCGCTCTGCACGCATCCAGTAAAGGCCGGCAAATGAGAGTGCAGATATCGAATGTGGGTTAAGCGCCAGGGCCCGCTGCAAGGGTTCATATTCTTCCTGCCCCACCTGGTGGCCGGCTTCACTTAAGAAGGCCCAGGCTTCAGCGTAATCAGGTTTAACTTTCACCGCCTGTGAAAAGGAAATCCATGCCAGGTCCCACTCATTTAAGCTGCCCAAAGCCCGCCCCAAAATCACCAGATGATAGGCCTGGTTTTGGGCGGTGGCGCGAATGTTAATGGCCTGTTTTAGAATATGGGCGTTGTTCAAAAATGAAATATCCCGCTGTACGGCCTGATCCAGCAGGGCCAGAGCGGCGTCGGGTGAACGCACACACTCAATCAATGCCTGCTGATAAAAAAGGTCTCCGTTTTGCGGGTCTTGGGCCGACCAGCGCTGTAAAGTTGTCATGGCTTTATCCAGTTCGCCGGAATATCGCAAAGCCAGAATAATTTTATGATACTGTAAAGGCCGAATGGAGACATCCACACTTGACCAGATTTGCCAGGCCTGCCGGTTCTTGCCGGTGCGTTGGTAAGCCTCCCCCACCAGCCATTTGCTCTCATCCGACAACGCCTGCCACTTCAGTGCTTCTTCACCGTCACTGATCACCTGCGCCCAGAGCCGTTGTGATGATTCTTCATTAATCACTTCATCCCACAAAACAACCTGCCAGGGTTCAAAAGCCAGGCGTTGGCGCAGGCGCGCCAGGTTTTCGGCGGAAGAAATTATCTCAGTTTGCGGCGGATCTTTTAATAAGGTGGCCTGCGGCGTTGCCCCCAGGGTTATTAAAACCAACAGCGGCAGAAAGATCTGCATGACAAGAAGCCCCATCTCAGTCTGCCGCTGGTTCATATCACTCGCTTTAAAACGTTAAGCCATAATCAATCGTTATTTTTCTCCGGGTCTTTCACCTTTTTACCGCGGCCGAGTTCCTGCGAACGTTCATAAGCCGCCCAGATGGCGCGTGAAATAGCGGTACGAAAACCCATCCGTTCCAGATGGTATAAAGCGGCCGCCGTGGTGCCGCCCGGTGAAGTCACTTCGTTGCGTAATTGAGCCGGGTGTACTTTTTTGTGACGATAATAATCGACCGAGCCGCTCAGGGTTTGCAGTACCAGTTGTTCCGACACCTTGCGCGAAAAACCCAGGTGAACACCCGCATCGATCATGGCTTCCATAAACATAAAAGCATAAGCCGGGCCGGTGCCCGAGAGCGCCGTAGCCATATCCATATAAATTTCTTCGTTAACTTCCACTTCCTGACCCATGGCGCTCAAAACCTGGCGTGCCAGTTCAATCTGGTCAGGCCGCACCGCCCGCGATGGATACCAGACGGTAATACCCTCACCGATTTGCGCCGGGGTATTGGGCATGGCACGTACCACACTGTCATGATTTAATCCGGTGCTGACCAGTTCGACCGTGGCGCCGGCCACAATGGAAATCACCAACGCATTTAAGGTTTTAAAAACAACTTCAAGCTGCTGTGGTTTAACCGATAAAATCACCAGGTCCTTAATTTTTTCAACGGCCTTAATGGCATCCGTAAAGCTGGTAATCGAATAACGTTCGGCCAGTTCCCGGCCGCGTTCTGCAATCGGGTCGGCCACAAAAACACAATCGGAGCGGGTTAATTGTTTGTGCAGCACACCCGACAGGATGGCTTCTCCCATCACGCCGCCGCCGATAATTGCAATGCTTGGTGATTGTTCCATAATCTTAATGCCTCTTTTTTAATCTCACCTGTTGGAGAACCAGCAGGCGTAAACTGCCATTGATAAAATCCGATCGGCGCTTTTTTCTCGCAGCACAACCTCACCGGCCTGAACGCTGCCCTTGTGCGCCTTCATTAAATCTTTTAACCCGTAATAAAGGGTGACGGCCGAAGCTTTAACCGCATACGCCGTCATGATCACAAATTTCGGGTCGGGCCCCAGGGCCCCATAACAGGCTTGCAGCAGGTTGGGAATTAATTTGTAAAATTCCCATACTTCGCCTTTCGGGCCGCGCCCAAATTTGGGCGGGTCCAGAATAATGCCGTCATATCCGCTGCCACGGCGGCCTTCACGCTGCACAAATTTAAGCGCGTCGTCCACAATCCAGCGCACGGGTTTATCTTTTAAGCCTGACAATGCCAGGTTTTCACTGGCCCAGTTAACCACCTTGCGCGAGGCATCCACGTGGGTCACACTGGCCCCCGCCTGGGCAGCCGCCAGTGTTGCCAGACCGGTATAACCGAATAAATTTAACACTTGCAGGGGGCGTCCGGCCGTGCGAATCTGGTTGGCCATCCAATCCCATTCACCGCCCTGTTCCGGAAAGACTCCCACATGGCGCGAAGCCGTGGTCTGCGTCCAAAACTTTAAATCGCCGTAATTCATCATCCAGCGTTCAGGCAGTTTCTGGCGATATTCCCAATGTCCGCCATTTTCTTCAGCCGAGGGCTTAAATACCGCCTGAGCCGATTCCCATTCCTTTTCGGCCAAAGCCGGCCGCCAGATAGCTTCCGGTTCGGGACGAATCAAACGATAGGGACCGTAACGTTCCAGTTTCAGGCCATTGCCGGTATCAAGCAGATCATAATCTTTCCAGTTAAGAGGGGGAAGAAGGGTTAATTCAGGGGTTTCATTCATAG
>JAJTBH010000061.1 GCA_021287005.1 Anaerolineae bacterium | reverse complement strand
GCAACTATCTGCGTAAACGCGATAACATCTTTACCCAAATGAATTCGGAAGTGGATACCACCGCTTTTTTTCAGGCCATGCAGGCTGTGGGTGCGATTCGCCGGGATATTGATGCAGCGGTGATTTTGCATATTGTCGAAATGTTGTCTTATGGGCAACTGACCATCACGGATTTTAAATCCCCTGACCAGTTTCCGCCTTATGATGCGGTCATGGAAGCCGTGGCGGATATGATGGATCGAGCTTTGATGCCGGAAAACGGCGGAAACAGCGACGCGGGTAAAGTTATCCTCCGGCAAATTACTGAGGCGGCACGCACACAGTTGGCACAAATCAAACAGATTAATGATGAAAAAAAACACCAGGGAATAAATAATGACCAACAATAATATTCAATTCACAAAAGAAAAAGAAACCATGCTGATGACCTTAAGCGGTCGGGCGTTGCAGAGCCAGTGGCAGGATCCAATTTTACATGACCCCTGGGCCGAAGAAGCCATGCGCCATATAAATTACAACATCAAGGAACAATACCACGGAGTGGGGTCATGGTCTATGTGGGAAGCGATCGGATGCACCATCATTGCCACCCGCGCCGCAACATTTGATTTATTAACCAACCAATTTTTGGCCGAACATCCGGATGCAGTCGTCATCCAGGTCGGCTGCGGAATGGACAGCCGGGTCTTTCGGATCAATCCGCCGGTTAATGTCCAGTGGTTTGATGTCGATTATCCCGATGTCATTGACCTGCGTCGTCAACTTTTTCCCGCTCGTGAGTCTTATCACCAGGTTGGTGCACCGCTGGAAGATTTAAGCTGGTTGCAGGATGTTCCGCGAGATAGACCGGGTTTGTTAATTGCCGAAGGTGTGCTGCATTATCTGAGTGAGCGCGAAGTTAAGGGGCTTCTTAATTCGGTTGTCAGCCATTTTCCCGGTGGGCAGGTGATTTTTGATATCTGCAATTCGATGATTGTGAAAAGAGCGGGTACGAACGTGGGGGGAACGGGAGCAACTTATAAATGGGGATTGGATGATCCCGGGGATATCCGCATGCTTGAACCCAAACTTGAACTGGTCAAAGAATACAAACCAAGCGAATTGGTGTTATTTTCACGATTCCCTCTGTGGTGGCAGACTCTGTATAAAATTCAGGAAGTCTTCCCCACCCTGCGTAGAATGGAGCGCATGGTCGCCTATCAATATTAAAAAAACACAGTTTTATGATCGTAAGGAAAATGAAATTTAAAAGCCTGCGGTTTATAAAATCTTTGTTTTTATTTACCGGACCTGTCAATAAAGAATGAAAAACCTTTGCCCCCAACTTTTCCCCGATGGATCATTAAATTCGTTTGGAATCAATTGTTGTGGGAAAGGGCTGGGTGGAGGTTAAAACCACCCCCGATGCATAAATATAATCGTTTTATAATGTCACCGGGAAGGATAATTTGTGCCGGAAAATGTCCATGAATTTGCGGCACCCCATGAAAACGATACGAAAATTTATTCCGGCGACGGCGCCGTTTATAAAAAAGTCTTAAAGTTTGGGTTAAAGGATTCACGATTTCATTATGCAAAAAGCCTATATTAAATACATTCTGGCTCTGCTTCTTTTTGGCTCGAACGGTATTGTGGCCAGTTTGATTACTCTCAGCAGTTACGAGATTGTTTTCTTGAGGTCATTCATTGGCAGCCTGTTTTTAATCATAATTTTTATCCTTTCCGGACGCAAAATTCAAAGCTGGAAAAACAAAAAACATTTTGTTTTTTTGATCATTTCCGGTGTCGCTATGGGCGCTAGCTGGATGTTTTTATTTGAAGCTTATGTTCAAATTGGGGTTGGTTTATCCACCCTGGCTTATTACTGTGGCCCGGCGATTGTGATGATCCTTGCGCCTTTTATTTTCGGCGAAAGCCTGTCGCGTATAAAATGGGCCGGTTTTTTTGCGGTGCTGACGGGTATGTTTTTACTTAATTTGCAGTCCATTTTGTTGGGGCAGCTCTCCTGGGGGTTGGTTTGCGGGTTGGGAGCGGCTGCCATGTATGCCGTTATGATCATTTTTAATAAAAAAGCGACCAGCATTACCGGGCTTGAAAACCCAATGTTTCAATTAACGGTCAGCTTTTTAACCGTTGGCTTGTTTATTCTGCTCAAACAGGGCGCGCTTATTAACCTCACGATGCAAAATATTTTCCCCGTTTTGTTCCTTGGAATAATTAACACGGGTATCGGTTGTTACCTCTATTTTTCATCGGTCACACAATTGCCGGCTCAATCGGTGGTGATTTTGAGTTACCTGGATCCGCTTTCGGCCCTGATTTTTTCGGCGATTTTCCTGGGAGAACGGTTAAGCATGGTTCAACTGATTGGCACATTATTAATTCTGGGTGGGGCTGCGCTGGGAGAATATTTCAGTCGTAAACGTTTAAACGCTGTTTAAAATTTATTTTAGCAACGCAAATGTTTAAAATCTCGTGAAAAAATAAATCCAGCCAGGTTTTTCGCCTGACTGGATCGATTTATTACAGAAATATTTTTCGATTCTTTAGCTGCCGGGAGTAACGGTAGCGGAGGGCTGCGGGGTGGTGTTGATTACCGGTTGAGCCTGGGTGCTGCCCCACCAGTTGAACACGCGGCCCGCACTGACGGCGCCGGCTGAATCCCAGACGGGTTTGCCTTCTTTATCCTGGCCGTTCTGGCGCACGGGCTGGACGTGCCAGCTTAATATGTGCGGCGAGTCACTGACCGGGCGGAAACTGACCGGCACATTATATTTGGTGTTGGTGGTATATTCGGTGATCTTGCGGCCGGTGCCTTCGGTCAGGTCTTCTACCGTCACGGCATAGGCTTCGTTATCGCGCAGAGTGCCCACAGAGGCCCATTGCAGGGTGACCGATTCGTTGTTGGCGGTGTAAACGGCGCCATCCGCCGGCAGCAGCAGGCTGGGAGCCGTGTAAGGCGGCGGCAGCGTGGGGGTGGGGGTCGGGCCGGCAGTCGGGCGACGCTGACAGAGCGGCAGGATGATGGTTTCACCCTCAAAGACCGTATCGGTGGTCTTGCCGTTATACTGTTTAATCACCTCGATATCGATGTTGTAATTGGCTGAAATGCCGCTTAACGTATCGTTGGACGTGACGCGATATTGCAACTTATCGCAGGCTTCTTCGGTCGCCTGTGCTGCGCTCAGGGTTGAGGTGGGCATGGGCGATGCGGTGGGGGTGGGCTGGGGAATTAAAAGCTTTTGCCCGATGGATAAAACACCACAATCGGCCGCCAGGTTGTTTAATAAAACAATACTTTGCGGCGACACGTCGAACCCGTAAGCGATGGAAAGACAGGTATCGTTCGACTTAACCGAATACTCAATGGGTGGCAACGGTGTGAAGGTTGGCATGGGAGTGAGCGTCTCGGTGGGCGTCGGTGAATTTTCAAAGGTGGGTGTGGTGGTTTGAGTTACCGTTGGGGTAACAACCGTGGTGCCGATGGGGGTTGATCGGACAACGACTAAAACGACCGCAGCACTGATTAACATGATGACGGTCATCAGCCCCAGAGCAATCGGCAACGACAAAGTAATTTCGGGAACACGCGGGTTTTGAATGGCCTTATTGGTACTGGCAGCGGGTGTACCGCTAAAAGATCTACCGCAAACCAGGCAGCGAGTGGCGCTTGCATTTGCACGCGTTCCACAATTTGGACAGACTTTGGTGGAAGATGTGTTTTCTGGACTCATAGCCTTTTTCTTTTTTTCTCAACAAAAAACTATTATACCATACAGCCAATCTGGTCAATTATGATTGGCTATGTTATGCTCAAGGTAATGATACCGCATAGTTTGTATTGTCATATCCCTTTCTGTGTAAAACGCTGCTCTTACTGTGATTTTGTCACCACAGCCGGGCAGACGGATCGTATCGGCCTGTATATGGCAGCCTTGCAAAAAGAATTATTTTCGTTGGCTCAGAGCGCCGGCGAAACGCTTCCCCTGCTGCATACCCTCTTTTTTGGCGGCGGCACACCGTCCCTGGTTCCGGCATCGATGTATGCATCCTTTTTGCAAGAGATGCGCCGGCTTTTTCCGACCTGCAGCGATATGGAGATCAGTCTGGAGGCCAACCCCGGCACCGTTACGCCTGAATATTTGCTCGATTTACGCCGCATGGGTTTTAACCGCATCAGTTTTGGGGCGCAATCCCTGCAGCCCCGTGAATTGGCTTTGTTGGGGCGCATCCATACGGCCGATCAAATCGGTCTGGCCATCCATCAGGCGCGTCAGGCCGGTTTTGAAAATGTCAGCTTTGATTTAATTTTTGGGCTGCCAGGGCAAAATCTGCAAGACTGGTCTGAAACCCTTGAATCTGCTTTGGATCTGGCCCCCGAGCATATTTCATTATATGCCTTAACCCTGGAAGAAGGTACCCCTTTGCTGACGCGGGTGCAGCAGGGCGAGATTCCGCTGCCCGATGAAGATTTAAGCGCTGAAATGTATGAACTGGCAACCCGCCATCTGGCCGACGCCGGTTTTGAATCGTACGAAATATCCAACTGGGCTGTACGCCGTAATGGCGAGTTAATGAACTGCCGGCATAACCTGCAATATTGGCGCGACCTGCCATATTTTGGCCTGGGCGCCGGAGCGCATGGTTATGTTAATGGTATTCGCCTGGAAAATACCCCCGTTTTAAGCGATTATATTAAGCGGATGGAATCGACCGTCGATATGGCTTATCCGCAAACGGCAGCCACAAAACGAAGCACGCACATCAATGCCTGGGATGAAATTCAGGAAAGTTTGATGCTGGGACTGCGCCTGACGCAGGAGGGTGTGGGCCTGGAAAATTTTGCGGCGCGTTTTGGCCGCCGCCTGGAAGATCTGTTTGCCCCGGAAATAAACCGCTTGATGGCCGCCGGGTTGCTGGAGTGGACTGAAGAAAAAAAAGAACGCGCCCTGCGATTAAGCGAAAAAGGGCGCATTCTGGGAAACCAGGTATTTATGTCGTTCGTGGACGTGCCCGAACGTTAGACAGATCAGGCCATGACCGTAACCGGTGTGCCATAACCCAATTTTTGCCATTCTTCCGGTTTGGCAACCGGCATTGTCCAGCGGTAAATCCATTTGGCTTCTTCGGGACGCATATTAATACAACCGTGGCTCATGGGGGTGCCATAATTGGTATGCCAGTAAGTGCCGTGGATGGCAACACCGATATCAGGCACAAAGAAGGAACACCAGGGCACGCCGGGCAGTTCATAAGCATCGACGTCATCCGTCATAAAACCTTCACCCATGTGTTTGGACGGCATTTTAATCTCAACATTAAACTGACCGATGGGTGTTTTGGTCGAAATTTGTCCTTCCACACGCGGCTGCTGCATGCCTGAAGATATTGTGGTCTGCAAAACCGCTTTATCATTTTCATAAGCCGTCAAGGTTTGTTTTGAGATGGAAATTTCGATCCGTTTTTTCCATTGGTCCACTTCGGGGGAAAGCGGGGTTAATTCATCATCGGGTATGGGACGTAAATGAGCAGCCGGCACAAAGTAGGTGTAATGGCTGTCGGCTTCATCTTCAATGCGATACCAGGGTTCGCCGTCCGGGCCTTCGGCGACATCCCTGATCCAATGCGTGGACTGGTAATAAAGACGGTACAGGTTTTGCCAGCCCTCCTGCTTTTTAAACGTCATGGATTGGGTAAACGGCACGCTGACTTCAGTCAGTTGATTATTATTCGGTACGTATGAAAGCGGCATGTTGAGATGGTTTTCAACAGGTTGGGTATGCGAGCGATGTAAATAACCGCCCCAGACTCGGTACCAGACCGGGTTGTAGTCGGGACCTTTATTGGAAATGGTCTCGTAATAAACATTTACAAGTTCATCACGGAAACGCTGAAACATGATGCTGCTTTCATCATCGGGTTGGCCGTAAACCGAAAGTGACTTGGTGGCGATGCGCACCAGTTTTCCGGTATCCGGGGCTTCCAACTGCGGCGTTTGTAAATAGGGGTTAAAAGCCATAGCCCCTACGCTGGCCAGACCCAGTTTAAAAAATTCACGGCGAGAGATTCGAGTAGACATAATTTTCCTCAATTCGAGTTAAAAACAAAAGCCCGAATGAACTTTGGTTAATTATAACGGTTTGAAAAGGTTTTGTGAATAATTTATAGTAATTTTGTCTAATAAATCTAAATTAAACGTTTTCGTTGGTCTGCGTAATAAATTCGGATTTATCATAAATAACCACTTTATTGCGTCCGGTTTGTTTGGCGCGGTAAAGTGCTTTGTCGGCGGCATCCAATAGATATCCAATATCGTTGACGCCCGGCTCAATAAAGGAGATGCCCATACTGACGGTAATGTGCACCCCGCCGGCCGAGGTTTCAAAAGGCATGGCGGCAATTTTTCGCCTGAGCCGGTCCATAACCATTTCGGCGTGTTTGGCGTCGGTTTCGGGCAGTAAAAAGACGAACTCTTCGCCCCCGTAGCGGCCGACAATATCGACGGCGCGCAGGCTCTTGCGGCAGACATCGCCGATGGTCTGGATGATCTGGTCGCCGACCGGGTGTCCGTACGTATCGTTTACCCGTTTAAAATAATCGATGTCCATGATCACAACGGAAAGTGGGCAGTTATACCGGCTGGAGCGTTCAATTTCAATACGCGCCAGTTCAAACAGGTAACGGCGATTATACAGCCCGCTGAGGGTGTCGTTGGTCGCCAGATATTCGACCTTGGCAAACAGGCGCGCGTTTTCGATGGAAACGGCTACCTGGTCTGAAAGGGTCTGCAATAATAAAACGTCATTATATACAAATGTGTCCAGTTTGTTGCTGTGAATATCGAGCACACCAAAAGTTTTTTCGCCCATACGTAAGGGTAAAACCACCTTCGAGCGGGTGTGCGGAAAATAGGGCAGGGAATAATAATCGGGAGCGTCGTTTTCGACATCGTAAACCAGGCGATAGCGGCCGGTTTTATAAACACTGGTAATGATGCTGCGTTGTTCCAACGGAATGGCAATGTTGGATAAATCCAGATTGAGGCCTTCAGCGGTGCTGCTGTTTTCCAGTTTGAGGGTATCGTTGGTGTCGTTTTTCAGCCAGACGTTGACGGCATAATAATCAAACGATCGCCGCAGCAGGTGCACCAAGTTGTCGAGCAGATCACCGAGAATGATGGTAGAGGTGACAGCCCGTGATACCTCGGAAATGGTTGCCAATTGGTGGGCGTAACGCTGGGCAGTTTGTTGAGCTTTTTTAATATCGGTAATATTGCGAGAGGTGCCAAACCAGCCCAGCAGTTTACCTTCGGGATCGCGCAGTAAAATGCGGTTGGTAATTGACCACGTGTCAGGGCGACCGTCGGCCCATTTTTCATGTTCGATTTTGTCGATGACCGGCAGATTGGTGCGCAGCATGTCTTCTTCAACACTCTTGATCTGGCGCGCATATTCGGGAGTGAAAAAGTCGGAGTCGGTCTTCCCGGTCATGTTGTCGTGACCAATGCCAAACTGGCGCGCCAGCGCTTTGGATACGCGGGTGTAGTTTCCGTTGATATCCTTAAAAAAGATGCGGTCTGAAACATTATCCATTAACACATGCAGCAAATAACGCTCATAATCGAGCGATTTCTGTTTGATCAACAGGTCGGAGCGTGTACTTTGTAGTTCGCGTTTTTCATTGGCCGTGTTAATCGCATAATTTAAGATTTCATAACTGGTCAGGCGCGATTGTATTAACGCGATAAAAACCAGCGCCATATTGGCAGCCCCTGCCAGCCAGTTCCCGACTGTGTGACCTGATTCTGCCAGCATGGGTACCAGGCCGGTGTAATAATAAAACAGGCCGGTAATCACCCAGGTGAGCAGGCAAATAAACCCGATGGTGATACCGGTGTAAGTGCTATATAAGATGACGGCCAGCACCCCGACCAGCACCAGATAAATGGCAGCCGGGCTGTCCATGCCCAAAAAAAGGAGGTGAAAAACGGCTACCAGAAAATATCCGCCAATTAATAAAGCCGATTTTTTATTTAATGACAGGTCGCTGCGGCTTAACCAGAAAAGGAAAACGGCCAGGATTAAAAATAAATTTAAGACGGGGAAGGCTACGGAAATATTAAAAGCTGCCACCACCAACGCCGCCAGGGATGTGGTGGAGCAAACCTGTTTTATAAAATCTTCGCGTTCGTTATGGATTATTTCTTCTAGGCTTTGCGAGTGAATGCTCTCATCAAAGTCTTTTAAGCCTGTTTTATTGGACGCTTCCATATAATATTATTATAAATGAAATCAAGCATTAGACTCAATAATTTGGATTGGTTAAGTGAATATAACTATTTTTCAGATTAATCCTATTTATTAAACGGCAACCGAACTGTTGATATCGGCGCAATAAAGCTGAATTTGTTCCGGCAACCAGACGCCTGCGGGATATTTTTGTTTTTCCATTCTGTTAAGCACATCAGCGGCAAGCGAACTGGCGCGATTATACAAGCCGCCGTTTACGGCAACTCGTGCCAGCCCGGCCAGAGGCTCCCAGGACAGGTGGTTTTGGCCGATATCCTCAAGGATTTGTAAAGCCTCCTTAAATGCCGTACGTGCTTGCGGCAGATCGTTTATGGTCAGGCAGACCTCACCTAAACAGGTGAGCACATAAGCCAGGCAGGGTTGGGCCTGGCTGGGGCGGACGATTTGAACGGCTTGTTGTGCCAGGGCGAGCCCTTTCTCAGGTCGATTTTCCTGACTGTGAAGCAGAGCCAGATTGGACAGAGCTTTGGCAATACCGCGCTGTGCGCCGATTTGCTGCCGTAGTTCCAGGGCTTTTGTTAACCACTGGAAAGCCTCCGGCCGGTTATTTTGCTGGCGATAAAGCAGCCCCCGGCTGTAATAACACTGGCTGATGCCGGTGAAACAGCCGATTTTTTCAAAAATAAACTGGGCTTCATCATAATGAGCTAATGCGGAATCAACCTGGCCAAACTCGGCGTAAATGCGCCCCAGGTTATGAATGGAAAAAGCCAGCCCCATTCCATCCCCCAGGTTGTTAAAAGCCAGGTGAGCTTCTTCATAGAGGCGCTGTGCTGCGGCATAATTCCCCGTTTGACGTTCCAGACGGGCATAAGTGTAGGTTAACCAGGTTAAGCCGCGCAGATCACCCAGGAATTTATAATGACTCTCGCAGATGTCGGCATTTTGTCGGGCAGAGGCATAATTGCCCATGTAGAGATCAATCTCGGAACGATTAAAATGAGTGAAACCTTCCACCCGCCGGTCGCCGGTTTGCCGGCTGATCACAAAAGCCTGATCAAGATAATTAAAACCTTCCTGAAATAAACCCAATTCCATACAGGCATATCCCAGCAGGCTTAATGCCCAGCCTTCCTTATGGATGTAACCCCATTCGCGATCCTTTTGTAAGGCTTCCTTAAGCTGGCGGAATCCGTCGCGCCATTGACCGCTGTACATGCAGGTGACACCCAGATTTACCAGATTTTCAGCTTCAAGTTCATGGTTGTTTTCGGCGCGGCATATGCTGATGCTGCGTTCGAGGTACTGGCGGGCGTGTGGGAAGTTTCCGCTGCGAATGCCCAGATCGCCAATATTAAATAAGGCCGTGGCGAGGTTGTCGTTATCTTCGAGATGTATGGCGGTTTCCAGTGCGCGGGTTAATAAATCCTGGCAGATTTTGTACATGCCGCGTGTTTCCAGGTAGTTATAAATGGCATTGATCAATTTAATAAATAATTCGGGCTGGTTTTGTTGGTCAGCCGCCTGGCAGGCGGCCAGCAGATTGTTAATTTCGGAATCGAGTTTATCAAAATTGCGGCTGTAGCGCGTTGCAAAATCGGCATAATAATTGATAAAACGCAGAATGGCCTGCGGTGTATCATTTTGCAAACGGGCATAATCGGAAATGGTCTGGTGCAGGGTGTAACGATCCGGCGGCAAACATTCCACCAGGCCGACATCCACAAGCGTATCCAGAACCTGAACAGGCACATTACTGACCGCCAGGGCAGCTTCTTCGGAAAAAGAAACAGGTTTGGGTGGAAAAACGGAAAAGGCCATTAACGCCTGGTGCCCGGCCGGGTCAAGCACCGAATCACTTAAACCGATCACCGCCTGTAATGAAAGCGGCGTGCCCAGCGGAAAACTTGGGTTTAGTTCAAGCGCTGAAACAGCCTGCGAAAGCGCCAGGCGATGCTCGCTGGTTTTCAGGGTTTTTAATGCATCCAGCAAGCGGCGCGGTTGTAATTTTTGATCCTGTTTTTGTAAATAACGACCCATCAAAATCAACGCCAGCGGTAAATTACCCACCGAAGAAACCAACCAGCGCGCCTGTTCGAGATCAGTGGATATTAAACCGGGCGAGAAATAATCCAGCAGCGCCAGGCTGTCATCGGTATCCATTTCGTGAATGCTGAAAACATGATCGCAGGCAAAATCGGCAGCCACATCCGGCAGGCGCGTGGTTAATAAATAAGCGCAGTTGGGCCCGCCCAGTTTAAACGAAAGCGCCGCCTCGCTTTGCCAGGCGTCGTCAATGATTAATAACAAACGCTTCTGCCCGATGGCTGTATGCAAAAGCTGTAATCGATCGGAAGGTCCGGCGGATGCGGCAATGACATCTGTGGGAATGTTAAGCGCGGCGGCCCAGGAGCCCAACAAAGCCAATAAATCAGGGCTGCGCCCCAGGCCGGCCCACAGAATGCCGTCGGGATAACGGGCGCGAATATCAACGTCATAGGCCAGTTCCAACAGCAGGCGGGTTTTACCGACGCCGGGCAGTCCTTTTAACGCCAGGGCGGCTGCCCCATTCGGATTTAAAAGACTTTTTTTTATGTCGGCGAGGTAGCTACTGCGCCCGATGAAGGGAAATGCCGGGTAGGGCGGCGCCATAAAGGGACTGTCTTTAAGATGAATGGCGGATTGACCAACGGGTATTTCAGGATGAATTAAGAGTTCTTCGGATTTTTGCAGTTTATCGGCCAGCAGAGAAAAAGCGCGATTTTGTTCGGCAAAATATGTGCCGTGCGAGATGTGTAATTGTTCTTGAATATATTCCGGGCTGCGCCCTTCCAGATATTGCATATTAAGAATGATATAAGGCCGCCAGCGTTTCTCCAGCAGATCGGGATTAGCCTCATTGGGGCGCAAATCTTCAATCGCCTTTTCGAGCACATCACGCAACGCAAGGCCATGCCCTCCGGGTGAATCGGAATAACCGGCGGATTGATGACGCGCCTCAACCGTTTTTAAATAAACCAACGGGCTATCTGCCAGATCTTTTAATGATCCCCAATCGCGTAATGTTTTTCGAATGTAATTGATATCCAGTGCAGGCGTCATAAAAAATTATGTACAGAAAGAGTCTATTTAAATCGAGACAAATATCAGACTTGTTTTGGACTTTGACCAACAGGGGGTTGCTATGATGAAAGCAGAATGACATCAGGGGTTATATTCACAACCACACATTACAACACTTTACACCCATCCCGCTTTTAAGCCAAGTGTTGTTTGTCAATAAGAAATATTATACCCGATGCTTTTTTATTTTGAATCATGTCGGAAAGTGATGCCATTCGCCATCTCTCAAAGGAAAGGAGCGCGTATTTTCCAGAAAAATTTCGACAGGTTTTATCAAGCGTTTTACCAACCATTTTCATTTGTTCATTCTAGAGGAGAGTTATGAAAATAAAAGAAGTAATCGCTGTTTTTTTTGGTACCTTTCTTTTGATTCTGTTGGGTGATGGTGTGGTTGCCAATGTGGGTCTGGCCCCGCGCCTGGCAGGAACGGCTTATAACTGGAATACGATAGCTTTCGGATGGTGTTTTGCAGTTGTTATTACTGCCTTTGTCTCGGGTGCAGACAATAACCCGGCCATTACCCTGGCGATGGCAATTCGCGGGGTAACCCCCTGGTCCAAAGCTCTGGCTTTCATTGCCGCTGAATTTGCCGGCGCTTTTCTGGGCGCTCTGGGTGTTTACCTGGTCTATCGTGACGGCCTGCTTGCAGCGGGAATGCCCAACGTATGGAGCACCGGCCCCGGTTCCGTTTTTGGCCAGACTTACTTTGGCGGCGTCAGCGGCAGTCCGTTGGGCGCTTATTCTCTGGCGACGGCCTGCGTGGCTGAATTCGCCGGTACGATGGTGCTGATGTGGGCTGTACAGTCCACCAGTGATGAACGCAACAAAGGCCTGGGCAATTTGACCCCCTTCGTCATCGGCGGTGCCGTGTTGGTAGTCGGTTTATGCCTGGGTGGCCCCAGTGGTTACTCAATTAATCCTGCTCGTGATCTCGGCCCGCGTATCTTTGGCGCCCTGGCCGGAACCACGGGTTTATTCGACGGTCTTTACTGGCTCTTACCGCCGGTATTGATCCCCTTTATTGCGGCTCCGGTCGCAGGTTACCTCTACGACTGGTTCTTCGCTTCAAAATCGGCCTCATAGCGGGCAGGGCTAACTCCAATTAGCCAGCATCAAGCTTTTCTCCAGAGCGTGCTCCTCCCCAGGGAGTGCGCTCTGGAGCATTAAGCCGTTAATTATGTTATTGAGCAACTTTTGGGGAGATAACGCGTATGTAAAGAAGATAAGTTGATCCGAATTTAAGAAGGCCAATGATGGAAGTTTTAACCAGATGGAATTTAACCAGTAATGCACCGGCGCTGCCTGAATTGGAACGGCCGGATGAAACCGTACTTTCACGCGTGGAAGATTACCAAAGCCTGTATCAAAAAATATGGTGGGCGAGCGAACGTTGTTTGCCTTCTTTTGTTTACCGTTACAGCGCGGGCGCACAAAAAGAGAATGAAAAAGATCTGGATACCCTGTTAAAAAATGTGACCGGAGAACTTAAATCCGGTGCAGCGTTAAATCGTGATTTCTGGTCGCAGCGTGTCAAAAACTTTGCCACAAAAACGCTTTTTCTGGATGATGCGCACATTGAGTGGCTTCAAAACTGCGGTATATTGCAGGCGTTTCAAAGTTTTGTAAAAATGGCGCGAGCTTATGATGCTTTGATTCCGGTCGAGGATATTTATCAGGCGGGACGTAATGTGATGACGGCTAATTTCATTCAACTGCTATTGGGTCTGCCGGTGCGGGTGAGCCCATCCATTTTTGCCTACAGCATGCTCTACCCCTATACCGATAATTATCTGGATGATCCTGCGGTTTCTCAAACCGAAAAACTGGCCTTTAACCGTCGTTTTTACGAGCGTCTGCTGGAAAAAGAGGTATACCCGGCCAATGCGCATGAGTCGAGAATCATGGATCTGATCGGGATGATTGAAAGCGAATGGGATCGAAATTTATACCCGCAAGTTTATCAGAGCCTGTTGGCCATACACGCCGCACAGACGCACAGCCTGGGGCTGGTGGAGGCCGGCGTTTCGGCGTTTGAACTGGATGTGGCCGGTATTACTTTTGAGAAGGGCGGCACTTCGGTGCTGGCGGATGGTTACCTGGCAGCCGGCAACCTGACAGATGAACAGGCGCGTTTATTATTCGGCTTTGGCACCTTTACGCAGTTGATGGACGATCTGGAGGATTTACCCCAGGATCAACATGAAAACCGTGCCAGCCTGTTTTCACTGACGGCCGGGCGTTGGCCTTTGGAAAGCCTGACCTGGATGGTTTTTCATTATGGCCGCACGGTGGTAAGCGACCTGGAGGCTTTTCCGGCGCAGGATGTGAGCATGTTAAAATCCATTATCGAACGCTGCCTGGACTTGATTTTGATAAATACCGTGGCGCAAATTGGCCGTTATTACCGGAGCGATACACTAAAGATGCTCCAACAATACACGCCACTGCGCTTTGATGCCTTACAAAAAATGCGCACCCGCCTTTCTCCGCAAAAGATAAATTATGAGGTTTTAATAAGTAAGTTCTGTTAAAAACCGGATTATAAACAGGGATTATTTCGGGCAGCTATTCGGCGAGATTGATCGTGTAGCTGCCATTTTTGTTTAAGGGAATAAATGGGTGATTAAAACCCTTATCCCAATTCCCAATAAAATTAAGCCGCCTACAATCTCCATTTTTTCACCGAAGGCTGCCTCCAGACAACAGCCGGCAAACAAACCGATCGCCGATAATAACAAAGCCACCATGCCGATCGCGATAATGGAAAGTAAAATGGGGATGTTGAGCAAGGCAATACTTAAACCCACCGCAAAGGCATCGATGCTGGTAGCGAAGGACAACATCACCAGAATTTTGCCGGTGGAAGGGTCCTGTTCGAAGGCGTTTTTATCCTTGTTCAGCCCGGAGCGGATCAGGTTGAGACCCACGTAAGCCAGCAGGATAAAAGCAATCCAGTGATCTATTTGCGACACATATTGCACCACGGTGGAGCCGGCCAGCCAGCCTAGAGCCGTCATACCGGATTGAAAAATGCCAAAATGCGCCGCCAGGCGCAGCTTGCCGCGCCGGTTGGAAATCTGCCCGCTGGTGCCGATGGCGAGTGAAACGGCGAAGGCATCCATAGCCAGGCCGAGTGAGATGAGCGTGATCATCAGAAATTCCATAAAAACTCCCGTGAAAAAAATAAAAAACCACCAAGCTTTATCAGCTTGATGGTCTCGCATAAAAAATTTAAACAGCCGGGACGGCGTCCGGTATGTCGACTGTTTATCCCGGCATCACCGGGTGCTACTCCCCATCAGAGTGAGTTCAGTATAAAACCGGATGGATTACCGGTCAAGTTGAATTAAATCCGCTGTACCGGGTGATATTTATCATCGTTTGTTAATGATTAAAATACTTAATAAAAGGTCAAATTTAACCTTTAAAGTATAAATAATAATTATTAAAGGCAATAAATAACCTTTTATTATTTATACTTTCAGGGTTTGATTGGGAACATAAGGTTTAATCTCGTCCAGAATACTGCTTTCCTGCTGGTCGGCGAAAAACAGGTCCCAGCGTAATTGCAGGTTCATCCAGAAGTCCGGCGACATATTAAAAAACTTTG
>JAJTBH010000060.1 GCA_021287005.1 Anaerolineae bacterium | reverse complement strand
TCTTTATTAAATGGTTTTTATTTATATTTGCAAGGTTTCTTTTATCAGAATGAGAGTGGATTTGTGTATAATCGATTTATCAACCTGCTGAAATATTGTTAACAATAGAGGAGTCATTATTTATGCAATCAACCGGTCTGAACGCGCAGGAAGAAAAAGATTACCAAAAGCGGGTGCATGCCTGGGCCTGGTATGATTGGGCAAACCATGCCTATATTACCACCACGGCATCCACCTTTTTCCCGCCATATTTTATATCCATAGCCGCCGTTGCTTTTCTCGCGGCGGGAGCCTCGGCCAGTGATGAAGCTGCCATGTCGATTGCACGCGATACGGCCTCCAATGTTTTTGCATTGACCGTTTCATTTGCCTTATTGGTGGCTGCCGTGATTGCGCCCGTGGTTGGTGCAGTGGCCGATATTTCCGGAAAACGTAAACGTCTGCTGGTGGTATCCACCATTGGCGCCAGCCTGATTTCTTCATTGATGTTCATTTTAACCACCGGCATGTGGCAAATGGGCCTGGTTTTGTATTTTATCAGCCAATTGGGAATGAATATTGCCCTGGGCCTATCCAGCAGTTTGCTGCCGCACGTGGCCCGTGCCAGTGATATGAACCGGGTTTCCAGTTTGGGATATGCCTATGGTTATATCGGCGGCGGTTTATTGCTGGCCTTAAACACGGCGCTTTACCTGTTTGCCGACAAGTTGGGCATGGATAGCAGCATGGCCGTGCGAATAGCGTTTCTCTCGGTTGGCATCTGGTGGCTGGGTTTTACCATCCCGTTGATGCGGCATGTACCCGAACCCCCTGCCACCCCGCTGGCACACGGCAGCCGCAACAACGCCGTTTTGGATGCCTTTACCCGCATCGCCAATACCATTCGAGATGCCTCGCATTACCGCGAAATGTTTAAGATGTTAATTGCTTTCTGGTTTTACATGGAAGGTATCGGCGCCATCATTCTGCTGGCAACCGCTTATGGTGCGGCCCTGGGTTTGGACACGTCTATTTTAATCAGCACACTGCTGATGACTCAGTTTGTGGCTTTTCCCTATGCCCTGATGTATGGCAAAATACCGGTGAAAAGCGCTAAATGGCGCAGCGCTTTTGTATCTCTGTTGATCTGGACGGGGGTGACCTTCCCCCTGATGGGAGTGTATGCCAATCAGAACGGCCAGATCAGCATCCCGATGACTTTTGCCATGATTGCCGCCGACCAGATTCTGGGACTGGCTTTTTCTTTTTCGATCGGCCGGTTGATTTTTGCCGGTTTAACCGAGCGCTTAAATGCCAAACGCGCCGTCATTCTGGGTTTGATAATTTATACAGTTATTCCTCTCTGGGGATACTTCCTTAAATCACAGGCTGAATTTTTTATGATCGGCTGGCTGGTGGGTACGGTGCAGGGCGGCACGCAGGCGTTAAGCCGTTCGATTTATGCTTCTTTGACCCCGCGCGCCAAATCGGGTGAATTTTTTGGCCTGTATGGTTTGAGTGAAAAATTTGCCGGAATTCTGGGGCCCTTTTTATACGGCATCGTGGGCACCATCACGCATGACCCGCGCGACAGCATCCTCTCGATTTCCCTGTTCTTTTTTATCGGCATCTTTATTTTATGGCGTGTGAATGAAGACAAGGGCGCTGAAATAGCCGCCGCGGAAGAAGCGCAGATTGAAATCTTAAATGCGGCTGATTAATCAATAACCATAAAAAACCGGGAAAAAAACATGGATGTTCAAGATGAGATTATTCAGGAATGGCGTGAAAAATCATTAAATTTAATCTTAACTGTCGGGGTAATTGTGGGGCTGCCGGCTGTGGTGGCCACTTTTTTCCCGGCTTTTAATGATCCGGCTAAATGGTTAAATGCCATTGTATTTACGATTATCTATTTGTTTTTGGTGGCTCTGCGCCTGTTGCGTCGTCTGGATTACGGTCTGCGTGCCTGGGGTTTGATTTTAATCGGTTATCTGGCGGGAATCAGCTCGTTTATCAATAAAGGGGTAATGGGCAGCGGCGCAATTTATGTTCTGGCGCTGCCGGTTGCCGCCACCCTGTTAATCAGCAATCGTTCGGGTTTGATCGCTTCGCTGGCAAGTGTGATAAGCGTGGTGACCTTCAGCGTGCTGGCCGGTCTGGGTGTTTTTACCCATTGGGATGGAAATCAAGACCTGGGTATCTGGTTAAATATATTAACGACCTTTGTATTAATGCTGGTTGTCTCGATGGTGCTGTTGGGACAGTTTTATCGCCTGCAAACGCGCACTCGCGCCGAACAGCGGGAAATAGCGCAGCGTCTGGCGCAGAATAACCGGATGCTTGAGAATACGCTTGGCAGCCTGTCCCACTTGTTAAAACGCATTGAAAATGAAGCGAAAAACCTGGCGGACGCTTCAAATGATCTGAATGCCTGCTCGACCGAAGCAGGTGAAGCAGCCAACCGGATTATTTTTAATATCCAACAGGTGGCGCAGGGGGCCGGGCAGCAAACTGCCTCCATGGATAAAACCGCCCAAAATCTGCAACAAATTACGCAGGTTATTCAAACCGTTTCACATGGCGCACGCGAGCAGGAACAGGCCGTCGTGAGCGCGGCCGCGACGACCGACCGCATGAACGATATGCTGAACCAGGTGGTTGAAAATGCCAACCTGGGTTCGGTAAAGTCAAATGAAGCTACCCTCAACGCGCAAAACGGCGCATTAAAGGTTAAAGAGATCATAGACGAAATGGCCGTCATCCGTGAAAAGGTGGGGCTTTCATCTGAAAAGGTGATGGATATGGGCCGGCGCTCACAACAAATTGGTGCCATTCTGGAAACCATTGCAGAAATTGCTTCTCAAACCAACCTTTTGTCCTTAAATGCGGCCATTGAAGCGGCGCGCGCCGGAGAGCACGGCAAAGGTTTTGCCGTGGTGGCCGATGAGGTGCGTAAACTGGCTGACCGGTCGGGGGCGGCTACCAAAGAGATTGCTGCATTAATTAAAGGGATTCAGGAAACGGTTAATGAAGCGGTGAATGCCATGCAGGCCGGGGCCCAAGAAGTGGAACAGGGTGTCGGGCGGGCCAACGAAGCCGGGCTGGCTCTGGCCGATATCTTAAAAACGGTCGAGGCCGTTAATTCCCAGGTTACCGGGATTGCAGCGTCGTCCATAAAAATTCAATCTTCGTCGGGTGACCTGGTGAACGCCATGGACCGGGTGGCTAATATCGTTGAGAAAAACCTGACGGCAACTGAGCAGATGGCGGCCAGTTCAAATGAATTATGTGTGGCAATAAATGAAGTGACCGGCATCAGCCATACAAACAGCACATTGGCGCAAACGACCGAAGCGACTGCCGGTACGGTTAAAAATCAGGTCGAGGTGATTAAAACATCGGCGGCTTCATTAACAAGCCTGGCATCGGAACTGGAAAACCTGGTATTAACCTTTAACCCGGAACAAAAAGCCTGATTTATTTTTTGGTTGCCACCAGCAGGGGCTGAAAATAACATTCCCTCAAGGTGAAAACGCGCTTAAAACCCGCCTGGAGTAATAACGCTTCCAGGCGGTTGATTTTTATACAATAGTATCGCCCGCCCGGTATGACCTGTGTGATGGCTTCGGGCTGACCTTTATCTTCAACCACATAAGTGGTCATGTCGTAATAATCGCCGTCAAATTTCCAGTGATCAAAGAGAATAAGTTTGCCGGAAGGCGTTTCATGAATATTGCGCGGATTAAGCTGGCTGGCGCTGTGTGTCAGGGCGGCATAATCGCGCACTGAAATCATACAGCCGCCTTCGGGTGTGCTGCAACGGTAAAACTGGTTAAACGCTTCCAAAATTTGAGCGTCGCTCAATAAATGCGGGATGGCATTATCACAGGCAATCACCAGGTCAAACGTACGGCGGTAATGCTGCCATAAATCACACATGTCGGCCGTTTCAAAAGTGATATTTAAACCGCGCCGCTGCGCTTCGCTGCGCGCCCTTTGCACCTCGCCCGATGAAATGTCGGAAGCGGTTATTTCATAACCCTGTTGGGCCAGCCCCAGGCATTGTGTGCCGATGCCGCAGGCGGCATCGAGAATGGTTTTAACCCCTGATCCAAAATATTCATGAATGATGCGGTTAAGGGTTTCAGCCTGCCGAAGCAGGCTGTTTTCCCAATCGCGATAGATATAAGTGTAATAAGGCGTCAGTCGATCGTAATAATCTTCCAGTTGTGACATTTTCCCCCCTTAAAATAATTTTATTCGTCCTGCCTGGTTTCATTTGCCGGCAGCGCCGGCGCCTGAAACTCTTCCACCGGTTTAACCAGGCTGACCATCAGATCCATCAAATAACGAATATATTCGGGGTCGGTGATGCGCCCGGTCTGGTCGTAGACCAGGGTATTTTCTTCCAGATAAATAGCGCCGCCGGCTTTCATTTTAGCCAACGAGTCGCGGCGAAATTCAGAGGCCAACATTTGTTTAACCAGTTCGGCTGGCTCGCTTTCGATCACAAAACGAGTGTCGATGCGTTCGTCATTGATGGATACTTTTTCAATATCATCATACCGTTGCGAGGTGCGCATCATGTTTAATTTTAATCCGGAAGGGCACACCAGGCTGACCTTAATGACGGTAGCGGCGCTGGTCATCATGTCGCTTTTGCGTTTTCCATGACGATAAACGGGTGATGAACTTTCAATAACCGAAATTTGCCGTCCGGAATACGTGCCGGTGATGGCATCATCTTTGCGGCGCTCATTTTGAATACGGGTTTTTTCAAAACCGGTATCCGCGATAACTTTTTCCCAGGCTTTGCTGCGCTGGCCGGCCTGCCAGGCGTTGTAAATTAAAGCGGCAACCAGGGCCACAGATAACATGATAAAAATGGGATCGTTTAATAAGGCTTCCATTAACAGTCTCCTGATGGATAAACATACCGCTTTTTAAGCCGGGCTTATTCCATATATTTATAAATTTGTCTGGCAACGAGGCAAAATTATACTCGGTTTGCCGGGTGAAAAGTAAGATTGACAGAGATTCTAACCTGCCAGAATGGCATCCACACCTTTTTGGGCCACTTCAATATCCTCGGCTTCACTCAGACCACTCACGGCAACGGCGCCAACCACTTTACCGTTGATCACAACCGGCAGCCCGCCGCCCCAACCGATGTAACGAGAGTCGCCAAAATAAGCGATATCAAAGGCGGTTTGCGGGTTGCGCGAGCTTTCACCGATCTGGCGCGTTGGTTTACGTTCGCGGGCAGCCGTCCAGGCTTTGTTGGTAGCGACGACAACCGAGGGCAGCGGCGCTCCATCCAGACGGAGCAGCGCGATTAATTCACCGTGTGCATCGCTGACGGCGATCACGGCTTTTTGACCACGATGATTCAACTCGGCCTGTGCAGCTTGAATGGCTTTTTGTGCTTCGACATGTCCCAGACTATCCAGTTGATACATAATCTCTCCTATTTTTTTTGCCGACATGAAAATTTTTATCAGTATAAATGGAAGGGTTTTATTAATCAAGTTTAAGCTTAAACGGGTCGTTAAAAGGACCTATCCCCTGTTTACCGGAAACAGAGGATAGGAAGGAGCAAATACTACCGCTAAATGATCTACCCGGGAGTACCAATAATCAATTCATCAGTAATAACCAGCCGTCCAATTTTTTATCTGCCTCTTCATACGAATAAACTTGAGTAATGCCATAACCGAGAGAAGAAGACAACTGGTTTTCAACCAATAAATCCTTTTGTTTTACCACGCGCATTGCCGGTCCCGCACCAATATTTTGCGCGTTATGTACCGCATCCATTACGATATTACGTACTTCTTCATTTCCGGGAACAAATTCGGATAAATCGGAAACACACCCAAAACCGGGTTTCAGTTTATTGGCTTCCTGTAAAACCGAGTTGGCAAAGATTTTACTTTCCATAAAATCCATAAAACCTTTCACGGTCATATACAGCCTGTTTTTATTAACATTAACCCGAATTTCATACATATAATTGCTCCACTGGAAATCGTATAATGGATCTTCATTGATTTACTACATCATAATCTTTCAGCCATTGCTGAACAATCTCAAAGCGAGGTATTTTTTTCTCACTAAAAAGTAGTATCTTTTTGATAATAAAAGTCATTAATTTGTGGATAGTCCATCACAATAAATGAGTAGGCTTATCAAACAAAACAAAGATGTCCATTTTACCCGTGCCATTTGTGCTGTTATAATGGGCGCACCAAACGGATTAAAAGTTTCTTTTTAGTTATCAGAGGTCAGATTATGTCAGATCATGCTCAAAATGTTCGCCAGATGTTCACGCATATTGCCCCGCATTATGACCGTTTAAACCGGATGATGACTTTTGGCATCGATATTCTTTTAAGGCGTGAAAGCGTGCGCCGCCTGAATGTACAGGATGGGCAATTGATTCTGGATAACGGCGCCGGTACGGGGGATCTTTCTTTTGAAATTTTGCGCCAGTCTCCGCACAGCCGGGTGGTGGCCTGCGATTTTACGCCCCAAATGGTGTTGTTGGGGCGCAAACGCGATGCAGAAGGGCAAATTCAATGGGTGATTGCAGATGCCATGTATCTGCCTTTTGCTGCCGGTGTGTTTGATCGGGCTGTGTGCGGTTATTTGCTGCGAAATGTCAGTGATGTGGATGTGGCGTTATCCGAGTTTGGCAGGACATTAAAACCGGGGGGACGAATGGTGTCGCTGGATACTACTCCGCCGCAGGATAACTGGCTGAAACCCTTTATAACCTTCTATTTGCGGGTGGTGATTCCACGTTTGGGTAGTTGGTTTGCCGGGGATGCGGCGGCTTATACTTATTTGCCAAATTCGACGGAACATTTCCTCAGCGCCGAAAAACTGGGCGAGCGGATGCAGCAGGCAGGTTTTAAGGCGTCCGGTTGGGCGCGGCGGTTAATGGGCACTATGGCGATCCATTGGGGTAATAAGGGTTGATTAATAATTCAGGCCGCTCAACCCGTAAAACCCGGCTATAGGGAATTACATAATGTCATCCCGAAAGAAATGAAGGATCTGCGCTTCGATTAAATCGGTTGTAAATTTGGATTAAATGTTGGGTTTCGTTTTTGTATTGATTCTTGGATTTGAGTAATTAGCTCAGGTCACTCAACCCAACCTACAAAACTAACCTACAAAACCTAGAAAATCTTAGAAGTTAAAAATAACGCCCACGGCCATTAATAAGGAATAAAAGAGGACCAGTTGGGGGGCTATAGCCGCCGGAAGATGGCTTAGAAGTTAAAAATAACGCCCACGGCCATTAACAGGGAATAAAAGAGGACCAGTTGGGCAGTCGACCCCAACAGGGGGTTAAACTGCCGGCCCTGCGGGCGATTGTGAATGGCGCGTGCCAGGCGAAAAGCATACCAGAGGGATAACCAGGGTAATAATATCGTTATACCGGCCAATCCACTGAGCCACACCAACAGGGGAATTACATAAGCCAGCACCTGCATGCCGATATATTCAGCCTCGCCACCCGCATAACCGAACACCACCGGAATGTTGCGCCGGCCGGCTTTTCGGTCGTTGTCGATATCGCGTAAATTGTTTACCACCAGTATATTAACCGTCAGAGCACCCACGGCGGTAGCGCACCACCAGGCCAGAGCGGGCACACTGCCCATCATTACAAAAACCGAACCGCAAACCGCCAGAAAACCAAAAAAAGCCAGTACGGCCAGTTCGCCCACACCTTTGCTTGCCAGCGGAAACGGACCGGTGCTGTAAGCCAGAGCGCCCACAAAAGCGGCCAATCCCATAATGATTACCGGAAGTCCGGCAATCAGGGTCAGGTAAAGTCCGGCCAGGCCGGCCAGGGCAAACACAACCGCCACACCCGTCCACACCTGGCGTGGGCTTAACAACCCGGCCTGTGTCATACGCAGCGGACCGAGGCGCTCGGCTGTATCCAGACCTTTTTGATAGTCTATGACATCGTTGATTAAATTGGCGTTGATTTGCAGCAGCAGGGCAATCAACAATAACACCAGGGCGGCATCCGGACGAAAAGCGTTATAACGAATAGCCAGCCCCCAGGCCACCAGCACCGGAGCAACCGCGGCCGGCAAAGTGCGCGGGCGTGCGGCTAAAATCCAGCGTTGTAATTGTGAAATTTCTTCGGGAGATTTATTCATTAATCGCATTATACTTGAATAAAGGCAAAGCTGTCTTTAAAAAGTTGAGTTAAAATTTATGGGTATCTAATTATTTTCCGGTGGCGATCCATAAATATAATATCTGGAGGTAATCAATGAGTACAACCCGCATGCCGGTTTTGTTTGTCGGGCATGGCAGTCCCATGAATGCAATTGAAGACAATCAATATAGTCGGGGGTGGAAAGAGATGGGGAAAAACTTAAGACAGCCGGATGCTGTTGTTTGTATATCGGCGCATTGGGAAACGATTGGCAGCCAGGCGACCGGCATGGAGCAGCCGCGTACGATTCATGATTTTGGCGGTTTTCCGCGCCCTTTGTTTGAAATGGAATATCCTGCACCGGGTTCCCCGGCGCTGGCGCAGCGATTAAGAGAAGTTATTAATAATACGGATGTACAAATTGATTTGCGGTGGGGGTTGGATCATGGCACATGGTCGGTATTGTGTCATATCTTCCCTTTGGCCAATATTCCGGTTGTGCAATTGAGCATCGATCGCTCCGGTGATGCCCAGTTAAATTATGATCTGGGCCGGCAGTTAAAACCCCTGCGGGATGAAAACATCTTAATCATCGGCAGCGGAAATATTGTACATAATCTGGGGATGCTTGCCTGGGGGGAAAAACCTTTTGATTGGGCTGTCGATTATGACCGGCGCGTAAAACAATGGATTTTGGATGGCGAACATGATTCGATCATTCATTATGAAAAACATGGCAGCGTCGCAGCATTGGCGATTAACTCCAGCGAACATTACCGGCCCCTGTTATACGTGTTGGGCGCCACGGAAGAAAACGAACCGGTGCGGTTTTATAATGAAGATTTTTTTGCGGGTTCCATTTCCATGCGCTGTGTGCAGGTGGGTTAGTAGATGTTGATGAAACGTAATTTAACTTTGCTGGGTTTTTGTTTGTTGGTCGCCCTGGCCGCCATTCTTTACGGCTCTTATCAACGTAGCCGAGGGGCGGATGCGCCCGCAGCCGGGCAGGATGCAGGTGACCTGGTTAAAACACGCATCCCCACACGGCCGGCCAATTTGCCTTCGCCCACCCCGGCAGCCACGTCTTTTGTGGTTACCACACGTGCCGGGCAGGAATTGTATTTTAACCAGCTTTTCCTCGAACCGAATGAATATGTTGCCTATCATACCGAAGCCATGCCGCAGGGCATTCCGCTTAAAAATGGTGTGGAAGTGGCGCTGGATTATATATTAAGAGTGGATTTTGGCAGCCCTTCACCCGGTTGGGAAAGCAATGCAGCCGGGGCCAATTGGCCGGTTTCCATCATCCTGACGGATGGCAGTAAATTGGACGGCAGTCTTGGTTTTAAGGCACATCACCAGATCCATTTAACCGGTCAATCCAGCATGGGCAGCGTCGATTTGCAGATGGCGGATATCGACAGCCTGGTGGTGAAACGCACTCTGGCAGCCAAAGCCATTCCATCCACACCGCCGGGTGAACAGGCGCTGCAGGTGAAAACTGTGGGGGGCGAAACGGTGCAGATTTCCACTTTTAAGATTTTTGCGCGTTGTATGTATGAAGTTTATTGCTGTCACGACGAAACCCTTTCGGCGCTGCCTCTGGAAGGTAAAAAAGACATTGATTTAAATTTGATTGAGAAGGCTTCTTTTCCACAGTCCGGCCAGGTGGATATCACCATGAACGGGCAGCAAAACCCGCTTGATTATAAATTGCGCCCTTCCGAGGCTTGCCCTGAAAGTGAATGGCGTCTGCGCGGTAAGGCGGCATTGGGTGATTTTGAAATCCCCCTCTCCGATGTCATTTCAATTACCCGTTAAAACAAAAGCGTTCAGGATAGACGTTATAATAAATACATTCAATGATTAAAAAAACAACACGCATCAGGAGATAATTTCCATGGATAAAATGGAGAAAGTTTATATTCCCGTTGAAATCATGCAAAATTTTATGGTGGATGTGCTGGCCGGTGTGGGCATGCCGCGCCCGGAAGCTGAAACGGCTGCCGAAGTTCTAATTTCATCCGACCTGCGCGGCGTTGAATCGCACGGTATCGGGCGGTTAAAGATGTATTATGACCGCATTCGTGCCGGAACGATTAAGGCCACCACAGAGTTTGAGATTGTTAAAGAGGGTCCTGCCACCGCCGTTGTGGATGGGCATTACGGCATGGGGCATGTCATCGGCGTGCGCGCCATGCAAATGGCAATCGACAAAGCTCGTACCTATGGCATGGGTTCGGTGGCTGTGCGCAACTCGACCCATTTTGGCATTGACGGATATTACCCCCTGATGGCGGTTAAGGCGGGCATGCTTGGCATGAGTTTCACCAACGCGCGTCCCTCCATTGCGCCCACCTTTGGCGTTAAACCCATGCTGGGCACCAACCCGATTGCTTTTGGCGCTCCGACGGATGAAGAATGCCCGTTTTTATATGACGCTGCCACATCCATTACACAGCGCGGCAAAATTGAAGTAGCCAACCGCGCTGAAAAAGACGTGCCCGAGGGTTGGGTCATTGATCAGGAGGGGCAGTTTGTCACTCACCCGGCCGATATTTTAAAAGCTTTTGACCAGAGCAGCAATGCCTTGCTGCCTTTAGGCGGCGCGGGCGAGTTGTTGGGCGGTCACAAAGGATATGGCCTGGCGACTATGGTGGAGATTTTGTCGGCATCCTTGCAGACCGGCGCATTTTTATACGGCCTGTCCGGTTTTGACCCGCAGGGCAATAAAATTCCGCTGACCGTGGGACATTTTTTCATGGCCATTGATGTCGAACATTTTGTGCCATTGGATGAATTTAAGGCTACTACCGGTCATATTTTGCGTGAACTGCGCGCTTCAACCCTGGCGCCCGGCCAGACGCGAATTTATACGGCCGGTGAAAAAGAATTTGAAAACGAAAAGGTCGTACGCGCCCGCGGCATTGAGGTGAACCCGAACCTGCAAAAAGATATGAAAGCCATGCAGATGGGATTGGAACTGACGCAGTATCATTTTCCTTTTTAGAGATTAATCAAAATTCCTTAAATAAAAAGAGCCGGTTTTTTGTTCCGGCTCTTTTGAATCTATCATGGTGATAAATAATTACTGAGTCACAAGAAAATCGAGGGCTTCCTGGCGCGTTGCAAAAGTATGCAGAGGACGATTGGCGGCTTTGCTGAGAGTGGTTAATGCCACATTTAATAATCCGCTTACACCAACTACGGCGGCGCACTTAACATATGGGGTATTGGCCTGCACAAAATCTTTCATGGCGCCCAATACTTCGGCGTTGTAGTTGACATTGCTGGCATCCAGCAGGGCTAAAACGGATTTTTGCGGCTGGCTGGAGATGACGGTTTGAGCGGTTTTAATCGTATCCATAAATTCCGGCCCGGGGCGCAGGCCGGAGAAGTCTTCGATGAGGATTTTTTTCCCCTGGTATTGCGTGAAACTAACTCGATCCATAAATATTTTCTCCTGTAATATACCTGATCAATTCGGTGAAATTGGTTAATAAAAATAATTATAATGCATTTATTTATCCATTATTTCGTCAGAAATGACCTTTTCAAAACGTGAGACGACCAGAGGATCAAATAATATGCCGCTGTTATTACGAATATAATCCAATGCTTGCTGCGCCGTCCAGGCATCTCGATAGGGGCGAATGGAGGTTAAGGCATCCCAGGTATCCACCACGGCGAAAATACGTGCTTCAATTGGAATCTGCAACCCCGACAGCCCTTCCGGATAACCGCTGCCGTCCCAACGTTCATGGTGATAATATGGAATATCAAGAACGGGTTGCAGAGAAGGAATTTTGGACAGCGCGTTTTTAGCCAGAGTGGGATGGTTGCGCATGATCTTCCATTCGTTTTCATCCAAACCTTCTTTTTTAAATAAAATGGCATCGGGAATGGCTATTTTCCCCAGATCGTGTAAATAAGCGCCCCAGCGCATATAACGCAGTTGATCTTCGGTAAAACCAAATTCCTGAGCCAGCTTAATGCTTAATTCAACCACGCGCTGGCTGTGACCTTCCGTTTCCTGGTCGCGATGTTCCAATAAAAATGCCATGGCTTGCAGTGTTAAATCATAGGATGTGCGAATATTGTTTAACATATTCATCCAGGTATGTTTGATGAAAAATGTCACAATACCAAAAGCTATAAACAAAATGCTCAGCGTTAATAAATGATAACTGGCCGGGATATAAGGCGTAACATACAGGTCGGTTTGGTAACCAAAGTAAACGAGTAGTATGGATAAAATTGATGAAATGGTGGCAACGGGAATGGCTCCCCGCCAGTCAAACAGGAATCCGGCAAATAAAATAAATATGGGGTAAATCACCAAACCTTGATCGTGCAAGGCTGCCCCTTCAAATAAATTATCGGTTGCGGAAATCCATAAAAGGGAACATAGGCCGATGCCGGTAATGTGGAAAGGTATTTTTTTGATAAAAACCAATCCGGTTATACAATAAATAGAAATGAGCAGTAAAAGAGCGCTTAATAGAGGGGATAAATAGGCGTAATTAACCCAGAACAATAAAAAACAGGCCGGAGCACATACCAGTAAGGAAATGTGCACAATTAACGCTTTTGGAGCAGTTTCAAAATCTGAATATAGGGAAGTGACCAGGAGCGATTTTAACGATTTCATTTAATCCTGTTTTATAAAACGTTAGAGATTTCTTTTTTCGTTATATTCCTGAAAGTTTGAGAGAGCCGTTTTTTAATGGTTAAAACGAAAAAACGGCTCTTTTATGTTGGTTGAGATAGTCCGTGTTTAATTAAGTTTAAATTGTTCAACAATTTTTTCGAGAGAGAAAGCCATCTCAGCCATAGACTGCGCTGCGGCGGTTACTTCCTCAACTTGCGAGTTCATTTCTTCCGTACTGGCACTCACTTCTTCAATGGCGGCGCTGTTTTCCTCGGAAACGCTGGCAATATTTTCGACAGCCTGCGTCACTTCGCTGGAATTGGCAGCCATTTGTTCGGTTGAGGCCGTATTTTCTTCAACGATGGATGAGACCGTTTCCATTGAAGCAATCAAGTTATTGGACGCCTGGCCGATATTTTGAGCGGCAGAGGAGATTTCGTTTACCTGTTTGTTAATTAATTCGACAGCCACCAGAATATTGTCCAGAGCTTCGTCAGATTGTTCGGCGCGTTTTACGCCGTTTTCGACTTCTTTTGAACCTTCATCCATAGCGACGACTGCCTCAGCCACGGTTTTTTGAATGGTGTTAATTAAAGAACCAATCTCTTTGGTGGCTGTACTGGAACGTTCGGCCAGTTTACGCACTTCATCGGCCACCACGGCAAAGCCCTTGCCATGTTCGCCGGCGCGGGCAGCTTCAATGGCGGCGTTCAGCGCCAGAAGGTTGGTTTGCGAAGCAATATCGTCAATCGTTTCGACGATTGCGCCAATTTGTTTGGAACGGGTTCCCATCTCCTGCACCTTTTCGGATGAGACCGTAACTTTTTCCTTTATAGACTGCATTTCTTTAATGGTTTCCGTCACGGTTGACACACCTTCGCGGGCTTTTTCGGCAGCTTTTGAGGCACTCTCGGCGCTGGTTTGGGCAGTGATGGCCACTTCCTGAATGGCGCTGGTGATCTGGCTGGTGATATTTGAGGCACGCGTGACGGCTTGCGATTGTTCCTGTGCGCCTTTGGCAACGCCGTCAATGGCGCGTTCCATCTGTTCGAAAGAGGTGGCGGTTTTGTTGATGGAATCGCTTTGCTGGCCGATGCCCCTGGCTACCTGTTGAATGGTAGTGGCGATCTGGCTGGTGGCCTGCTCTGCCTGTTGAGATGCGCCCACAAGCTGGCTGGAAGCCAGCCGTACCTGTTCGGCATTTTTCGACACCTGTCCGACTGCCTGATTAAGATGATTGATCATTCTGGCAAAGGCGTTGCCCAGTTCATCTTTTTCTGAACGCGGTGTGATGCTTGCGGTTAAGTCGCCCCCGGCAATTTGTTGGGCAACTTCCGCCATTTCATCGAGGTATTCAAACATATTCTTAAAAGCGCGAATGATTTCGCCGATTTCATCTTTCCGGTTGAGATTGCCATATTTTACCTGGTCGCTTACTTCGCGCATCAGGTTGCCTTCGGCCAGCGAATTGGCGCCTTTAACCACCACGCGAATGGCCACGGTGATCGTCAGCGTAATAAAAATGCCCAGTGTGATGGCCAGCAGGGTATTAAAAACCCCAATTCCGATGATAATCCCGGCTGTTTGACCGAATACGTTTCTGGCCGTATCGACGTTTTCTTTTGCAAGGGTGTTATTGATATCGATTAATTTGTCAATCGAATCGACTGCTTCCTGACGCGCTTGCGAAACGGTGCTGTTGGCGCTTAATGCTGCCAGGGCCGCTTCCTGATCGCCGGACCGCACCATGTAAAAAATGTTATTAACTTCAGTTTCGTAAACTTCAAAGGCTGCTTTAAATTTGGCGACTTCTGTTTTCTCTGCTTCGGTAATCTGAGGATTGGCCTGGTAAGCCTGAATATATTTGCTGATATCAGCTAGAGCCTGAGTGGTGGCATTTTCACTTTCGGTACGCGCCTCGGAGATAAACACATACCGGAAGGTATCTGCCCGGCTCTCTTGAAATTTTGCGTTGACCATGTCGAGTTGCTGAATGGGCTGTAGACGATTTGCATACAGATTTTCCGTGTTGGTGTTAATTGTACGGGCGCCATTGTAGCTGATTATCAACATAATGATGGATAACAACGCAATTAAAATGAAACCACCGATCAACCTGAATCCGATTTTTAAATCATTAAGCAAATTCATTTCCGCTCCTTGTTGTTGCG
>JAJTBH010000059.1 GCA_021287005.1 Anaerolineae bacterium | reverse complement strand
AAAGGGGCGTTGGTGCGTACTTTGTGCGGAGTGCCGTTGACCACCAGGGTGATGCTGTGCCACGATCCGGCCAACAAAACCAACAATCCGCCGCCCACCAGCAGCAAAGGGAAAATCCAGCGTAAATATCTTTTCATGCGGTTAAATTGTACCAGAGAAAAGGAGATCATTAAAAACAGGGATGAAAACAGGGGTTATGAAAAAATATGGGGTTAATCGCTGAGGGTAACCGTTATGATTAACCGGATGAAACAAAGAAAAATCAAAGTTACTTTTCAGGGTCGGGATAATTGTTAACGGTGAACCATAAAAGAAAAAGCAGGTCAAAATAACAAATTATTTTTTGACCTGCTGATGTTATTATGTAAATTTTTTTACAAATTATCTTTTATTGTAATGAGATCTCATGATCGGTGATGATCAAATTGATCCGGGATGGGTCGCTCACCAGGGTGCCTTCGGGGGTTTGTTCAAAAGGTAAACCGGCCGAAGAAATACGCTCAAGAACGCGATTAAGTTCATCCGATGAGGGAACTACAAGGGTGAAATACCGAAGCCCCAAGGCATTGGGTGGGGCAGGCGGGATATTTTGACCGCGCCAGGTGTTAAATGCTATGACATGGGGTTGTAATTCATCCAGCCCGACTTCGCCCATGCGAAAATTGGTCAACATCAATCCCGGCTGGAAACCGAGGATATTTGCATAAAAGTTTAATGAAGCCTCCAGACCGGTTGAATAGAGGTGTACATGCCCGATACGCGTGCCACGTGGTAAAGGCAAATCCAAACGATCGTTTTCATCCAGCTCGGAAAATAACGTTTTGAGATCCAACGGATCACGCCCCGTTCCAATGCGCCCATCGGCGTACCGGACGACCATATCCCCATTTACAACTTGCATGACACCGTCTTCCAGAGAGCGGATATATAGTTCAATATTATTGCCTTCCGGATCATCCAGGTAGGTCGTTTTAGAATTACCATGATCCGTGGGGGCGTTGGGATATCGTAAGGAAAACAAACGGGCAATGACACGGGCAAGCTCCTTACGATTCGGGTATAACACGGCAAAATGATACATTCCACTGGTGTTCCTGGTTCGTTTTGCGGCGGCATCTTCGCTCAAGCGGAGAAGAATTTCTTCCTGAGTGCCCAGGGCAGCTTCGCCTTCTTTACGCCAGTGTAGCTGGAACCCCAGAATTTCTGTGTAAAACTGGATCTGCCGGTCCAGATTGTTGACCGTCAAATATACATAACCCAGGTGGGTGGCGGGGTCAATCAAGGCCTGAGTACCTGGATTAACCTGGATTGGAGATATCATATTTCCTCCTTTATAAAAAACGCCCATAGGCCACAAAGGCCGCCAATAAAAGCAGACCGATATTCATTGGAAGCGCGTTGTATTCTTTGTTCGGTAAATGCTCCGTAAAAATCGCCAGAGCCTGTACAAGCACCAGCCCAATGGCTGCAACCGGCGTTAACCAGGGTAAAATGCCGGTTAACATGGGTAATATCAATCCGATTGCACCAAAAAATTCCATTGTTCCAACAAAACGGATGAAGTTATCCGGGTGCCGTTTTGCCCAGGCCATTTGTTCTTTGGCTTTGCGGGTAAATAAAACTTTCATAATACCGGCCAAAAGATACATGGCGGCTAATAAACCTTGAATAATCCATAATACGATGTTCATAAAATTCTCCTTTTGATAATCCATGCGGATTTTTTTGTTTTAAGATTGTTAACAGTCACTCTTAACAATAAGATGGCGGTAAACCGCGCCGGGTAAGGGGGTTGTAAGACTATTAATCGATTCGGGCTCGACTCTTTAAAAATTATCGTTATCTTCCATATTGTTTCTATCCTTAATATTAGCAAGCTAATAATATAATTAAAAAAATTAACTTTCCTCGGTTAAATTAAAGATGATCTGCTGCAACAATCGTTTCAGCATAACACGTTCATCGGCGTTGATATCTTTAAATATCAACTGCTGCAAATTTCCGAAACGTTCGTTGATGGCATCTTCTTTTTGAGACCCGGCTTCAGTAATGTAAACGCGAACCAGTCGATTGTCCTCAACATCACGGCGCCGGATGACCAGTCCGGCTTCTTCCAAACGCTGCAACATATTTGTAACGGTTGCGCCGCGCACAGAAAGCTGTTCGGCAATTTCCGTCTGAGCCAGGCCATCTTGTTTGGCAACCACACAAAGTAGACCGGCCTGTCCGCGCGGGATGTCCACCTGCTCGGTGAATGAATCAGAAATACTGCGGAATAACTGGCTGACCTGCGCGAGCAGTTGCCAATCATCCAAATTATAGCGATCCTGTTCCATATTTTGTTTCCTAATCGTTAGCATGATAACAGTATACACCCTGTTAAAAGTTTGTCAAGTCGAGGTCAAAACCGGGTTTATGATTAGCGGCAAAAATTTTCAGATTATTAATACCGATTGCAAATAATACGATTATGGTATTAGTGTTATAATCGTTGTAATCAAGGAGCCTTATGCAAAACGATAATTTAATAAAGTTGAATGAAATCTGGCACCGTTTTATCAAAGTGGCCAATCTGGAGCAGACTCGGAAGTTATATCCACTTTTAAAGGAATTATCCACCAGTGAAGTCAGTTTGATTAATATCTTAAGCCTCTTTCCGGAGATTAATTTTTCCGATATCTGCCAGCGCATGCAAATTCCAAAAAGTACCTTAACCAGCCTGGTGGATCGCCTGGAAAAGAAAAATTACATCAAACGCGTCATCAACAAAAACGACCGCCGCTATTATGGCCTTGAATTAACCGAAGAAGGCCGGCGTATGCAGACGGAACACGAACGGTTTGAAAGTGAAATTTGTCAGCGCGTTCTGAATGCACTGGACGCGGAACATGAACGAAAGATTTTTTTGGATTTATTGGAAAAAGTAATCACCAATTTTGAAAGCGAGTAAATTATGGAAAATAATAATAAAAAAACTGCGTTAATTACCGGAGCTACCAGCGGGATTGGGGCAGAATTTGCGCGGTATCTGGCCCAAGAGGGGTATAACCTGATCTTAACCGGGCGGCGTGAATCCATCATCCGTGCCTTTGCAGCAGAGCTGGAGCAGAAATTTGGCATTCAAGCCAAGGTGTTTATTGTGGAATTATCAGACCCGGCGGGTGTTGATGCCCTGATCAATTCCGTTACTACTGAACAAATCGATTATTTAATTAATAATGCCGGTTTTGGAGACACCCATTTGTTTTCAGAAGGGCAAATATCGGTTTTAGAAGACATGGTGGAGGCGCACGTGAAAGCCCCGGTGAAGTTGATTCATGCACTTCTGCCCGGCATGATTAAAAGAAAATTCGGGCGCATTATCAATGTCTCATCGGAAGCGGTCTTTTTACCCATGCGGAAAAATGCCATGTATGGCGGTACAAAAGCGTTTTTAAAATCATTTTCCGAAAGCCTTTCGATGGAATTAAAAGACAGCGGCGTTAAAGTTCAGGCGCTTTGCCCCGGTTTGACATGGACCGACTTTCATGAAAAAATCGGTTTTGGAAAAGAAAGGCAGAAAGATCACGGATTTATTCACTGGATGAAAGCTGATGAAGTCGTAAAAATTTCGATGCAAGACCTGGAAAAAGGGGTGGTGGTTTGTTTACCCGGTTTCCATACACGTTTGACCGTTTTTATTTTAAATTGCCTGCCCCGCTCCTTGTATTTCCGGCTGATGACTGGTTTGGGATGAAACCATAAAAAGATATTTTTTTCGGCAATCCCCGGACGCATATCTATCAAGTTAATAACGCGGGATGCATTTTTAGCGTTTATGAATAAATGTATATAAACCAGGTGGATAAAACAAAAAAGCCCTTCGATTTGAAGGGTTTTTTGTGGTGCCGAGACACAGGATTGAACTGTGGACACCGCAATTTTCAGTCGCGTGCTCTACCAACTGAGCTATCTCGGCAGTGGTTCATATTCTACTAGCATCCCCCTGACCTGTCAAGACAAATTGGGCAAATTGGTAAGTGCCATTTTTAAAACAGATATGCTGCGAAAGAACCGGGTTGAATTAAATCATTTTTTAAACCGGATCAGGCTGGCTTAAATTTTGTTTGACAATCTGCAACGGCAAGGCTAAAATGGTGAATACAACCAGAGGGTTTATCGTTAAACCGGAGTGAGGTAGTGTGTGAGTAAATGGGTTGGAAAATACGCCATCGGTCTGACCGGCAACATCGGCACGGGTAAAAGCATTGTGCGCCGCATGCTCGAGCACCTGGGCGCATATGGCATTGATGCCGACGCGCTGTCACGCCGCGCCACGGCCAAAGGCGCACCGGGATATGAACCCGTGATTAAAATGTTCGGTCGCTGGCTGTTGAATGAAGAAGGTGAAATTGATCGTTCGCGGTTGGCGACGCTCGTGTTTAATCATCCGGCTGCATTAACCGAACTCGAAAAAATCGTACATCCCCTGGTGCGGCAGGCGGTGGATTATTACGCACGCCGCTCCAGCCATAACGTTATCGTAATCGAAGCCATAAAACTGATTGAAACGGGCATGTTTAAAGAATACGACAGCCTGTGGGTGACCAGTGTCAGCCCGAGTGTACAGATAACACGCCTGGTGAAAGACCGAAAAATGAATGAAGCCGATGCCCGTCAACGGATAGCGGCACAGTCTTCGCAGGAACAAAAAATCGCTCTGGCGAATGTGGTGATAGACAACAACGGTTCATTCACCCAGACCTGGCAGCAGGTTTCTGCCGCATGGGAAAAAATATCCCCTAAAACCGGCATGGCAACCACGGCTTTATCTCCTTTGGGCAGCGGCGAAATCAAGATTTTACGCGGAAAGCCGCGCCATTCGCTCGAGATTGCCAATTTGATTAACCGCCTTTCCAAAAACGGGCCAAACCTTTCAGCCGACGACATTATGGGGGCATTTGGCGAAAAGGCGTTTTTTTTGTTATACATCGATTATAAAATGGCAGGCGTGATTGGCTGGCAGGTCGAAAACCTGGTGACGCGTGTGTTGGATTTACATTTTGATGAAAGCGTAAACCTGGTTGAAGTTTTGCCGCTGTTAATTAATGAAATTGAACAGGCCTCAGCCGACTTACAGGCCGAAGCGGCATTGTTAAGTTTTCCGCCTGATTACCGGGTGGAAACAAACATCTGGCAAAAACTGGGGTATAAGCAGGTGCAGCCGGCCGATTTAACCGTGGCAGCCTGGCATGAAGCTGCACAAGAAATCAATTCGGCAGACGGCGTTATCTATTTTAAACAACTTCGTCAGGATCGGGTGTTAAAACCCATATAAACATGACAGACTTTTTTAACGATCTATTGTTATTATTTCAACGCCTTAACTGGATGAGCGTTATCGATATTTTGCTGGTAACGGGCATCTTTTTTTTGATCATGATGTTGTTAAAAGATACCCAGGCTGTGGTATTAATGCGCGGTATGGTGCTGGTGGGAATTTTATTGAGTCTGATGACCACATTTGTGGACCTGCCGGCTTTTTCGTGGTTAATCCGTTCCGCACTGCCGGCGTTGCTGTTATCCATCCCGGTTGTGTTTGCGCCCGAACTACGCCGGGCGTTGGAGAAGGTGGGGCGGGCCGGTGTGGTTAACTTTTCGTTGGAGCACATTCCCTCGTCACAGGATATGCAAACCACGATTCGGGCAGTGGTGACGGCCTGCGGCCGCCTTTCACAAAAACAACATGGCGCTTTAATCATTTTACAACGCGGCAACAGCCTGGAGGAATATATCAAAACCGGCGTGCGCATGGGCTCGATGGTCACCCCGGAAGTTTTGCTGCAAATTTTTTATCCCAATACACCCTTACACGACGGCGCGGTTATCATTACTGAAAACCGCATTTCATCGGCGGCTTCAGTCATGCCGCTTTCGGCCAGCGGCATTCTTAACCGTTCGCCGGACCGCCAGATGGGGCTGCGCCACCGCGCCGCCCTGGGAATTTCAGAGGTCAGCGATGCGATTGCCGTGGTGGTTTCGGAAGAAACGGGTTCCATCTCGGTGGCGCATGGCGGCCGTATGATTCGTCGTTTGGATGGCGAACGACTTGAAAATATCCTGCTGGCCTTTTATCGCTCTCCCGCACAGGAGAAAAGCAGCGGTTTTACCTGGAAAGCCTTTTTTGAGCGTCTGGCAGCCTTTTTGAAAGTGGAGAATTAAGGGTGATTCAATCATTTCGGGATTTCATCAAGGCTTTGCCTTCTTTAATTTTATCGTTTGTGTTGGCATTAACCGTGTGGGTAGCGGCGGTGACCGAAGCCGACCCCACCGAAGAACGATCCTATCCGCTGCCGGTAAATATTGAGGTCATCGGGCAGGATCCCGGTTTGTTAATTACCAACAGTATACCCACCAAAATGAATTTAAACCTGAGTGCACCGCAATCGATCTGGCAGAAATTGACCCGCGATCAAGTGTCCGTGCGCGCCATTGTGGATTTATCCGGATTAGGCTCGGGAAATTATGAAGTGCCGGTACAGGTGCAGGTAGGTATTCGCCCGGTTAAAGTGGTGTCTTATTACCCGCAAACGGTTTCTGTAGCACTGGAAAGCATTGCTACACGGAATCTGCCCATCCAACTGGCACAGACCGGTGATGTCGCCGTAGGTTTTGAAGCCGGGGAAGCCTCGCTTAGCCAGAATAACGCCTCGGTGACCGGCCCCGAAAGCCGGATTCGCCAGGTGGACGAAGTGCGCGCAACGTTGAAGTTTAATGCGGCCAATAAAAATATCGTGCAATCGATCAATTTGCAGGCTCTGGATGCCAACGACGCCGTGGTAGAGGGGGTAACGGTTTCTCCTTCCAGCGTCACTGTCACCCAAGAAATTACCCAGCGCGGCGGATATCGCAATGTAGTGGTAAAGGTTAACATGAAAGGG
This sequence comes from Anaerolineae bacterium, assembly GCA_021287005.1. Lineage (GTDB taxonomy): Bacteria > Chloroflexota > Anaerolineae > Anaerolineales > Anaerolineaceae > JAJTBH01. The sequence continues at coordinate 8,226 of JAJTBH010000059.1, read as the reverse complement.
CAGGTGGCCAACGGCTATCACATTACCAATATCTCGGTTTATCCGCCGGTGGTGACCGTTTATTCTTCAGACCAATCGCGAGTGGATGCCCTGCCCGGGTATGTGGATACGACCGATATGGTTCTGACCGATACCAAAGAGGATCTGGATGAACGGCTCAGCCTGATTTTACCGGCCGGCATTTCGGTGGTCGGCGATCAGTTTGTGCAGGCGCACGTCAGCGTAGCTTCCATTGAAAGCAGCATGACTCTTTCGGGTATGCCGGTGGAAGTAACCGGTTTGTCGGACGATTTGCAGGCCAATGTGTCGCCGGCAACGGTGGATGTGATTATTTCCGGCCCGGTGCCGATGTTAAGTCAGTTGACTCGTCGGGATGTGAGAGTTGTGGTAGACTTGAGCGGCCAGGTTACCGATTCCAACCAGTATACTCCCACGGTTGAAATCAAGGTGGCTGATTTGAAAGTTCAATCGATTATCCCGGGCAGTGTCGATATTACTATCGTCAAAAAATCGGCTTTAACCCCCATTGCGCCCACGCGATTGCCGACGGCGACCGGAACTCCCGAATCGAATTAGTTTTAAGAAAGTAGTTAATTATGAGCAAACCTGTAGTAGCCCTGGTGGGGCGCCCCAATGTTGGCAAAAGCACCATTTTTAACCGTCTGACGGGTGAACCCCTGGCGATTGTGGATGATGTTCCCGGTACCACGCGCGACCGCCTTTTTGCAGAGGCGGAATGGTGCGGCACCGAATTTTTAGTTGTGGATACGGGGGGCATCGACCCTTCGGCCAGCAGTGCCAAAACCCCTTTATCCGTCGGGTCTGCCGATTTCATCAAAGATATCCGTTTGCAGGCCGAATTGGCCATTGAAGAATCGGATGTAATTTTATTTATTACGGATGGCGCCAGCGGCGTGACTCCGGCCGATAAGGAAGTTGCTCAAATTTTACGCCGCAAACAAAAGGTGGTGGACGGCAAAGCTTATCCACCGGTTTTACTGGTGGTAAACAAAGTCGACAACCAGACCCTGCGTGATCAGGTTTCACAATTTTACGAACTGGGAATGGGCGATCCATACCCCATTTCCGCACTGCATGGCACCGAAACGGGCGACCTGTTGGACGATCTGGTCGAAACCTTTCCGCAGCGTGATGAAGAAGATGATGACGACGCGGTTAAGGTGGCCATTCTGGGCAAACCCAATGTTGGAAAATCGAGCCTGTTAAACCGGCTGGCGGGTGAAGAACGTGCCATTGTGAGTGATATTGCCGGAACAACGCGGGACGCCATCGACACCCATATCGTTTTTAATGATATTAAAGTAACCCTGATTGACACCGCCGGTATTCGCCGGCGCGGCAAAGTGGAGCCCGGAGTCGAAAAATACAGCGTTTTACGCTCAATGCGCGCCATTGAACGCTGCGACGTGGCTTTGCTGGTCATTGATGCCACCACGGGCATTACCGCTCAGGATGCGCACATTGCCGGTTTTATCCTGGAAGCCTGGAAAAGCTGCGTGGTGATCGTGAATAAATGGGACCTGGTGGAAAAAGACACCTATACCATGCAGGCTTTTACCGAACGCATCCGCAACGATTTAAACTTCATGAGTTATATTCCCATTCTGTTTATTTCGGCCAAAACCGGTCAGCGTGTGGATCAGGTGATGTCATTGGCTTTACAGGTGCAGGAGCAGCGCCTGGCGCGGCTTACCACCTCAGCCCTCAACCGCATTTTACACGCCGCCCAGGACGCCCATTCGGCTACTTCGCGTTCGGGGAATTCGCTCAAGTTGTTTTACGGCACGCAGGTGCGCAGCGACCCGCCAACCTTTATGATCTATGTTAATGATCCCAAGCTGGGGCATTTTACCTACCAACGTTACCTGGAAAACAGCATCCGTAAAGAATTTCCTTTAACGGGCACGCCCATTCGCCTGGTGTTTAAAGCCAGACGATAATCAACCTTGTAACGGCCAACAAGGGGATTTATAATCAGACCATCTTAATGGTTTTGGAGAAATACTTTGGAAGAGATTCCCATGCCTGTTGTTCCCCCGGAACACACAGATGATGAACAAACGACGGGCAGACCGTCTTCAATTTTAAATTTTTTATGGGAAACATTACAAACACTGGCGTTGGCATTGATCCTGTTTTTTGTGATTGATGCGGTGGTCGCCCGGGTGTATGTTGAGAATGTTTCCATGCTGCCCACCCTGCACCCCGGCGAGTTTTTGCTGGTTAATAAATTTGCCTATACCTGGGGCGGCGAGATGAAACGCGGCGACATTATCGTTTTTCATCATGCTCCCGATCCCGATTATATCAAACGGTTAATCGGCCTACCGGGGGATGATGTAAAAATGGATCATGGCCAGTTGTATATTAATGGCCAACGCATTGAAGAAAACTATACCACCGTTCCGGCGACCTATTCGGGTGAATGGCAGGTGCCGGAAAATATGATTTTTGCCCTGGGCGATAACCGGGACCAGTCCAGCGATTCACATAAGTGGGGTTTTGTGCCGACGGCGAACCTGGTTGGTAAGGCCTTTTTAGTGTACTGGCCATTAAATAAAATTCAGGTTCTCGATGATACAATATTATTAAATCAATAGGTGTGAGGTATTTTATGGATATGAAATCGATTCTTGAACAGGCTGAAGCCTATGACCACCAGCTTCCCGAATTTCCGGGCGGGCTTGAAGTGGGAAGCCAGGCGCTGGCAGCCTATCTGGACAGCACTATCCTGAAACCTGATGCCACCCAGGAACAGATTCATAATCTATGCCTTGATGCTCAACAGTACGGTTTTGCTGCTGTATGTGTTAACCCCATTTTCACCACTCGCGTAACGCGTTTTTTGAAGGGGTCTATGGTAAAAAACTGCACTGTGGTAGGTTTTCCGCTGGGAGCAGTGCCTACATCCATTAAGACCAGCGAGGCGCTGTTATATGTTAAAGAAGGCGCCGAAGAAGTGGATATGGTTATCCCGGTGGGTTTGTTAAAAGCCGGGTCTTACGGTTATGTGTTATCAGACATCGCCGCTGTGGCGCAGGAAGCGCACAAACACCATGCTTTGTTAAAAGTCATCCTGGAAATGGGTCTTTTAGAGCGGCGTGAAAAGATTATCGGTTGTTTACTGAGCCAGGCAGCCGGAGCCGATTTTGTAAAAACCTCAACCGGCATGATGGCCGGTGGCGCCACAGTTGAAGATGTGGAATTGATGCGGCGTGTGGTCGGAAAAGATATGGGTGTTAAAGCCGCCGGCGGTATTCGATCGCTGGCCGATGCACGGGCCATGTTAAAAGCAGGCGCAAATCGCCTGGGCACCAGCGCTGCCGTAAAAATCGTACAAGAAGCTGCCGCTGAAACCGGCAAATAAAGAATGTGAAGCAGGAATGGCTGAAGAACGTTTTGATCCAACTTTTTCGTGTAGAGAATGCCAGGCGGGGCAGATGCGCCGCCGCTATGTGACTTATTTTACCTGGATGGGCGATGAACTGATCACCGTGCCGGATTTTCCGGCCTGGGTGTGTGATGTTTGCGGCCGCCGTGAATATGATCCGCGCGCGTTAAACCATCTCAGCCTGTTGTTAAGCCCCAATGCAGGCAAACCGGCCGGGCAAACCGAGGCTGCGCCGTCGGTCATCAGCCGGCGAACAAAAAAGCAGGTCCCTCCGCCGGGAGATGTTCACCAGTAATTAATCAAGACCGCCCATATCCGGGCGGTCTTTTGTTTTATGGCATTTTAGGGCTGCCAGACGGGCTGGCGGTCTATTCCGGGTGATTGGCTGAGATTACTGGTAAGCAGACCGGCGGAGGTCATGATATAAATTTCCGAATTGTCATCACGCTGGGATGTAAAGGCCAGCCACTGCCCGTCAGGCGACCAGGTGGGTTCATTTTCTTTAAAAGCTCCCTGTGTAAGCAGGGCAGCCTCGGCGCCGCGTGATTTAAAAGGTACTGAATAAACACGCTGGGTTAACCCTTCAGTACGCGTATAGGCGATGTAAGCGCCATCCCGCGACCAGGCCGGGTCACTCACTTCGCCCAGACGGCCGAATATTTCAACGTTATCATATGCCTGGGGTGTAGCGTAATCATCCTTACGATTACGCATATAAAAATAACTATGTGATTGGGCGTTTATTACATAAAACAACCATTCCTGATCGGGAGACCAACCGGCCTGGGTTTCATCAAAATCAAGGCTGATCCGTTTAATTCCGCCACCATCGATGTCCATGAAATAAAGCTGGTTGATTTCGTTGTAACGCCCAAAATTGGTGAATACGATGGTTTTACCATCCGGAGACCAGGACGGTTGTTTGTCGTCCCCCGGAAAATTACTCAAACGAATGGGCTGGCTTTTTTCGACGGTGGTATCCACTTTCCAGATATCCAAGCCATTGCCTGCCGGGCCGGGGGCAGCGTACAACAACCAGCGCCCATCCGGAGACCAAGACGGGTCCTGCTTGTTGCCTTCGTCAAAAGTGATTTGTTGCAGATTGGACGCGCCGAGGCTGTTATCCGAATTTAATACGGCTTTCATGCTCCAGAGCTGCATGGTTTTACCATCCGCGCGATCACTGACAAAAACAATCAGTTTGCCATTACCGAGGTAATTGGCTGCAAGCGTGGCTGTGGGAGCGGCCGTGGGAGTATCAGCCGGCGGCTGTGGTGTGGCGGTTATTTCAGCAGCCGTTGGCAATGCTGTGGAGATGGTGCCGGGAGAAGAAGTAATCGCCGCGGATGTATTCATTACCAGGGGGACAGGTGTTTTGTTAACCGCGAAGGTGGAAAGACGGGTAAATACCAGCCATCCGGCTGCGCCCAGAACCAAAAGAATAAAAACGATTCCGGCGGGGAAAACCCAAAGCGGGAAGGACGAAGAACCAGAACGCGCCGGCGGACGGGTGGGCGACGGCGGCTGGGCTGGCGGCTGAAGGGTGACACCCGGTTGAACGGATTGTTGCAAGGCGGAAATAAAAGCGTCAACACTGGCAAAACGTTCTTCGGGTTTAACGGCCATAGCCCGTTCCAACACACTTTGAAGGGCTGCCGGTAAATCGGGACGAATGGCTGTTAACGGTGTTAATACGGCTTCTCCCAGAGCACGTTGAACGGCATCCGCAGGTTGGTGGTTACATAAGAGCATATACAGGGTGGCTGCCAGGGCAAATTGATCGGTATAAGGCCCGGTACGCCCGGAGCCGTATTGTTCGGGTGGCGCAAAACCGGGTGTATAACCGGATGCGCCGGTGGAAGTGGCCTGCGACTGGTCGGCGGTTTTGGCGATGCCAAAATCGACCAAAACGGCTTCTCCCTCAAGGGTCAGCTTAATATTGGCCGGTTTAATATCACGGTGAATAACGGGCGGGTCTTGATGGTGCAGATAAGATAAGGCCGAAGCCAGTTGCGTCGCCCAGGCCAGAACACGCTCCAGAGGCTGCGCTCCCTGTTGTTTAAGCACATCACGCAGGTCGCTGCCGGGAATATAATCCATCACCAGGCATTGAATATCTTCACTTAAGAAATAATCAATGACGCGCGGCAAATTGGCATGCCGCAGGCGGGCCAGCAGGCGCGCTTCTCGTAAAAATTGGGCAGTACCCTCTTCACTGGATTTTAAATTGGTTTTTAAGGCGACTTCATGTTCGAGGGCAACATCATAGGCCAGATATACGGCCCCCATACCGCCTTTGCCCAGTTGACGTGTGATGCGGTAACGATTGTTAAGCAAAGAATCGGGTTTTAGATCCATCATCTGCAACGCACCTTTAAGTCTGAAAATATGTTATCGATATTTTATTTATAACATTTTCTATTGTACACTGAAATATTAAAAAAAATCTCCCCTGCATTTCGCAGGGGAGATAAAAAACCTGATTTTTAGTATTCGGGCATCTGCGGAGCAGCTGCGGGGGGATTTTTGTCAGGTACGTCGGTGATCAGGGCTTCGGTGGTCAGGATCATGGCCGCGATGGAAGCAGCGTTTTCAAGGGCGCCGCGGGTCACTTTGGCAGGATCGATCACGCCGCCTTTGACCATATCCATGTATTCGTCGGTGAGGACGTTGTAACCCATGGTGTGGCTCTTGGCTTTGGCCTGCTGCTGGCGAACGTTTTCGACGATGACGGAGCCGTCTTTACCGGCATTTTCGGTGATCTTGCGCATGGGAACTTCGAGTGATTTGCGCACGATGTTAACACCGATCTGTTCGTCTTCGTTTTCGAGTTTCATGTTGACCAGGGCGGCGACGGCATTCATCAGAGCAACGCCACCACCGGGTACGATACCTTCTTCCACGGCCGCGCGGGTAGCGGAAAGGGCATCTTCAACACGATGTTTCTTTTCTTTCAGTTCGGTTTCGGTAGCAGCGCCGACGCGAATGATGGCAACACCGCCGGACAGTTTGGCAAGGCGTTCCTGCAATTTTTCGCGGTCATAATCGCTGGTGGTTTTGTCGATTTCAACACGGATCTGGTCGATGCGGGCTTTGATTTCGGCATCATTGCCTTTGCCGCCGACGACGGTGGTGTTGTCTTTGTCGGAAACGATTTTCTCAGCGCGGCCGAGATCAGCCACGGTGGCGGTTTCCAGCTTGCGGCCGGTTTCTTCGGAGATGACAGAAGCGCCGGTCAGGGTGGCAATATCGCCCAACATGGCCTTGCGGCGATCGCCAAAGCCGGGGGCTTTGATGGCCAGCACATTCAGCATACCGCGGATCTTGTTCAGAACCAGGGTAGCCAGGGCTTCGCCGTCAACATCTTCGCAGATGATGACCAGGTCGCGTTTGCCGATCTGGACGAGTTTTTCGAGCAGGGGCACGATATCGGCAGCGGCCGAGATTTTCTTGTCATAAATCAGGATATAAGCATCGGCAATCACTGATTCCATGTGTTCGGTGTCGGTGACGAAGTAGGGTGAAATGTAACCGCGATCGAACTGCATACCTTCGACGTATTCGGTTTCAAATTCGAGACCTTTTGATTCTTCAACGGTGATCACACCATCTTTACCCACTTTATCCATCACTTCGGCGATTAATTCACCGATATTGCGGTCCTGAGCTGAAATGGTAGCAACATTACCGATTTCTTCTTTGGTGGAAATGGTGATAGCCTGTTTTTTGATTTCTTCGGCAACGGTTTTAGCAGCAGCTTCGATACCGCGTTTGAGCAGCATGGGGTTCGCGCCGGCGGCCAGGGTTTTCAGACCTTCGGAAACGATGGCATGTGCCAGAACGGTGGAAGTGGTGGTGCCATCACCGGCGATATCATTGGTTTTGGTGGCGGCTTCTTTGAGGAGCTGAGCGCCCATATTCTCAAAGGGATCTTCCAATTCGATTTCTTTGGCAACGGTTACGCCATCGTGGGTGATGGTGGGTGAACCGAATTTGCGATCGAGGGCAACGTTGCGGCCTTTGGGGCCCAGGGTGGTGGCAACGGCATTGGCAACTACATCGACGCCGCTCTTTAACTTTCGGCGAGCTTCTTCAGAAAAGACCAGTTGTTTTGCTCCCATAAGTACATACTCCTTTTAGTTCAAGATAATAAATTATTTAGTTAAAATAGCGAGGATGTCGCTTTCGCGCATGATCAACAGCTTTTTGCCGTCGAGTTTAATTTCAGTTCCGCTGTATTTGGGGAAGAGAACGGTATCGCCTTCATTAACATCCAGGGGGATGCGTTTTCCGTTTTCATCTTTGTCACCAAGACCTACCGCTAAAACATTACCTTTCTGCGGTTTTTCTTTAGCAGTTTCGGGCAGAACGATACCGCCAACGGTCACGTCTTCTTGTTCAACAGGTTCGATGACCACACGGTTGCCCAAAGGTTTTAAATTGAGTGCCATAAATTCCTCCTCTTTCAGGATAAATCGGTTTTATTTTATTTTAGCACTCTTTAGTTGTGAGTGCTAATTTCGGTTTGTATGATACCCGCCTTTAACATGAAAGTCAAGAGGATATGATTTTTTCTTATAAAACTCTGATAATCGTTAATAAACGGCAAAAGGGTTTATTTACGCGTGATTCCAAACGACGCGCAGATCTGTTCGCTGGGTTCAATGATGTTAATAATGATGGGATCGTCTTTAAAACCGTCACGCACTTCACCCAGAATTTGCACAGCCTCCGTACATTTATCGTCATATGGACGGTGCATACCGGCCAAAACGGAGCCGTAAGTGTAATAATAAACCACTGTGTTTGAGCGT
>JAJTBH010000058.1 GCA_021287005.1 Anaerolineae bacterium | reverse complement strand
GGCGGCGGGTCCAACCAGCAAAGACGGCGTGTCTCAACCCATTTCCATTGAAGGCCTGCCCAAAGTGAACTCCACCGGCAGCGATGTTGCCCGGCAGTTATCCACCATGTTAAACCAGTCTCAAGTTTCCAGTGATATCAATATGCAAAATAATATTGAAGGCGCTCTGATATCACTCAGCGAAAAATTATTGTTTACACCCGGTACGGTTGAAATGGGTCAACAAGGGTACGTCGTTTTGGATAGCATCATTGCTATGGTGGCCCCTCTGGATAATTCAATCCGAATTATCGGTTACACCGACGATACACCTCCGATTGATCCGGCGTATAAAGACAACTGGGAGTTATCTTTTGCACGGGCGAATAAAATATCCCAATATTTTATAGAAAAAGGCATTGATCCAAAGAGGTTGTTACCGACAGCCCGGGGTGAGTATGCGCCGATTTTTCCCAATGATTCTCCCCAGCATCGCGCTTTAAACAGCCGGGCCGATATTGTCATCGTTTACCCCATGCCGGTTGAAGATGCCATTCAAAACCAACAACCGAATCTGGTTCCTTAAGTATTCAGGAGGTTAAAAACAACCATGTCAGATCAAGTGAGTAACGAAACGAGAAGATCTTTTAATATCGTAGGTTTGTTAAAAACGATTGCAATTGTACTGGCTGTCATCGTCTTTCTGGCGACGGCCATTACCAATTTATTAATGGTATATATCATTTTTGCACCGGATGATGCCCCCAAACCATTTTATCTGATGTATTATTTACCCGGTCAGTCGCCGCAGGTGCCCATTGCGGCCATTCCCACGGCTGAACCTGCCGCCGAAAATAACCAGAACGCACAGAATGCACATTCCGGCGAGAATACTTCCGAGGTGTCCACGACGCCCGGCGCCGAAGCCTCGGCCCCGATTGGCGATGTGATGCCGGGTTCCGGCATTTTAATAGATTCGGGTTCAAAAATCGTAAATCTGGCCGACCCGGGTGGACGCACCTTCATTCGCACCAGCATTGTGCTCGAGTTTGCCCCCAATTCAACGGAATATTTTGACACATCCGAGATGGCGAGCGCTGGCGGCGAAGGCTCTACCGCTGCAGCCGGTACGGTTAAAGATGCTTATGTTTCAAACTTTAAAGAAGAATTAAATACCCGTTTACCGGTGATTAATGACATTATCATTACCGTGCTGTCGACCAAAACATATAACCAGATTTATACCTCGGAAGGCAAAGAAGCCTTACGCCAGGAAATTATGCAGGCGATTAATTCAAGATTGCATGAATATAAAGTAATTCAGGTTTACTTTACGGACTTTGTCGTTCAATAATCTGGACGGAGATGGTTTATGCTTACTCAAGCCGAAATTGATGCCCTGCTCGCCGGGGCAATTGAAATAGAAGCCTCAAACGAGAGCACCGGCGTTAACCTTGCCAAATTAATGGGTGAAGATGAAAAGGGCAAGGACGAGGAGGGTGGCGACGAGGGCGAGGAAAAACGGGTACGGCCGTACAATTTTTGGTCACCGGACCGTTTTTCAAAAGATCAGATGCGCGCCATCGAATTGGTACATGAAGAGTTGGGTGAACGTCTTTCAAATACGCTTCCATCCTATTTGCGTACCAATGTGCGGCCGCGAATTGTCCATACCGAACAGGGTCGTTTTCACGATTTCCTGGCGGATATGAACCCCAACAGCCTGTTTCACCTGATTAACCTGGCGCCTTTGCCGGGACAAATGGTGATCACCATTAGCCAGGAAGTTAATTTCATCATTCTTGAGTCGCGTTTGGGCGGTCGTTCGGACCCCCGGTTTAAAGATCATATCTTAACAGATATCGATCAGGCTTTATTACAAGACCTGGTTGAAAATATGTTAAACGACCTGAAAGCATCCTGGTCCAAAGTTGTAAATGTTGAACCCAAACTGGTAGACAGCACCGTTAACCAACACTGGGTGCAAATGATGATTGGTAATGAACGTGTCATGATGGTGACATTTGAATTGATGATTAATAACATCACGGGCACTATGAGTTATTACATCCCTTATTCCATGTTAAAACCGGTGATGAACGAGTTAAATACCCACCGCGTCATTGCCGGCCGCAAAGAACAATTGTTGGACCCATTGGCAAAACAAAAAATGCATGAAAACCTGGCAATGGTTAAATTGCCGGTGCGGGTTTTGCTTGGAAATTCACGGGTGACTTTAAAAGAGATGTATGAATTAAAACCGGGTGATGTTTTGGTTTTGGATACGGAAGCCCGCCAGGACCTGCCGGTTGAAGTGGCTCATATACCCCGTTTTAAAGGGCAAATTGGCAAAGCAGGCAATCGCCTGGCTATTCAAGTATCCGGTAAATACACGCCAGAGTAAACAGAGAGGCAAGTGACGTTATGAGTGAAAACCCTGAATTAAATACCCCGTTAACTCCCTCAACCGGCAGCGGTGCCGGCTTTACTGAGGAAATTGCCACCAAGTTAGCAGCAGAACCGCATCGCGGCATGAAGGGACTGGAAGCTATCGATAAAAATGCAGGCGCTCAAAGCATGGATATGCTCTGGAACGTGCACCTGACATTGAGTGTCGAATTGGGCAGAACCAGCCTTACAGTGCGCCAGGTAATTGACTTGCAAAAAGGCTCGGTGATCGAACTTGACCGAATTGCCGGTGAAGCGGTGGATATTTATGCCAATGATCGCCTGATTGCAAAAGGCGACGTGGTTGTGGTTGATGACAAATTTGGCGTGCGTATCACCGAATTGATTTCGCCTGCCCAAGAAGATTAATTGTGAATAACCCTTTTGATAACCTGCATATTAACCCGCATCTGAAACGACTTTTACCTTATATTATTTCAGCATTGCTGCTGTTTGCGGTACTTATCGGCTCTTATCTGGCTTCGAGATCCGCCGATCAAACGGCTGCGACTGCATTACAAAACAATAACCTGGGTTTAAGTGAAGCGCCGTCTACTTTTGACATTACTCTGGATGTTATTTTAAAAATCTTTTTTGTATTTGGCCTGATTTATGCATGTTTTGCTTTATTACGAATGTGGCAGAAAAAACAGCCCGGGCAGGTGCAGAGCCGTTTAAAAATAATTGAAACCGTGCGCCCGTCAGCTCGCCAGACATTTTACCTTGTTCGCGTCGACTCGCAAGAATTTTTGGTCGGAGCGACTGACCAGTCCATGAATTTAATCTCGGAGATCGAGGCTGGCTTTTCAGAAGAAAATGATGTCGTTTCCGGTCTGGCTGAAAACAAGGATAAAACGATGGATGGGCGTTCTTTTAGCGAGATATTGCAGCAAAATATCAAGCCGGCCATTCATCTGTTTCGGCAGCCACCTGACGACCCGGACAACAACAGGTGATCAAATGAAGCAAAAGCGTCTTTTATTAAAAATATTACTGGTCTTGTTACCTTTATTATTATTAACCGCCTGCTCAGGCACCCCCCAATTAACCGCCCCCGGGGTTACCCTGACCGTCGGGGAAGCCAATCAACCGGAAAATGTTAATACGGGTGTGCAGTTGTTGGTGCTGCTGACCGTTTTATCACTGGCGCCATCGATTATCATCATGGCGACCTCCTTCACCCGTATTGTCATTGTCCTTTCACTTCTGCGAAACGCAATTGGCACACCGACGGTGCCCCCCACGCAGGTGTTGGTTGGCCTGGCATTAATTTTAACTTTTTTTGTAATGGCGCCTACCTATTCCAAAATAGACGAGCAAGCCATACAACCTTATTTAAATGGACAGATTAATCAGGAGACTGCCATAACGCGTGGACTTGAACCGGTGCGAGATTTTATGTTCCGCCAAACGCGTGAAAAAGACCTGGAATTATTTGTCTCATTAAACAATCAGGAACGACCTCAAACCCGTGATGACATTTCCATGGTTGTATTAATGCCGGCATTTATAATCAGCGAATTACGCACGGCTTTTACCATGGGTTTTGTGTTATTCGTGCCGTTCCTGGTGATGGATATTGTTATATCGAGCGTTCTGTTATCAATGGGTATGATGATGCTGCCGCCGTCGTTGATTTCACTGCCGTTTAAGTTGTTATTGTTTGTCATGGTGGATGGCTGGTATCTTGTCACCCAGTCATTGGTTATGAGTTTTAAATAAAGCGAGGGTAAAAATGACAGAGAGCTTTGTGATGTCTTTTGCCATGAATGCAGTCTGGGTGACGCTTGAAATAGCCACACCGTTTTTGTTGGCGAGTCTAGTTTTAGGCAGTATACTTAGCCTTATTCAGGCGGCCACGCAGATTCAAGAAGTGACATTAACATTTATCCCAAAATTCGCTGCAATGGTTGCGATTATTATTATTTTGGGAAGTTGGATGTTGCAGCAAATGTTGATGTATACTGCGAACGTCTTTCAAAGCCTGCCTGGCCTGGTTCATTAATCCCAAATAAGCATAAGGATGGGTGGATGGTTGATCCACAGAAAAACAGTTCCGGAGTATCGTTCCGGCTAAAAAAGATATTAAACTCGATTGATCGTATGCGTCCCATGCCTTCTACGGTGACGCGTATTTTGCATGCTCTGGAAGATTCAAAAACCAATGCCACTATGGTTGGTGAGTTATTGGGGCTTGATCAGGCCCTGGCCGCCAATGTTTTGCAGGCAGCCAACTCGGCTTATCTGGGGTATGGCCCTTCGTGTGCCAACCTGACGGATGCCGTGGTGCGCCTGGGTTTTGGCCGGATTCGCACCCTTGTTTTGGGTGTTGAAGCTTCGAGCACCTTAACCGGCAGTCTGCCCGGCTATCGCCTGGGCGCCGGAGAGTTGTGGAACCACTCGGTTGCGACGGCCGTGGCGGCGCAGTGGTTCGCCAGAGCCTTTTCTTATCCCAACCCTGAAGACGCTTATGTAGCGGGTTTGCTGCATGATATGGGAAAATTAATGTTGGATCAATTTGCCCTGGCAGATTATGACCGGTTGTTTGACCTGGTCAGAAATTATGGCTTAACTTTTTATCAGGTGGAACAAAAATTATTTGATATTGATCATGCCCAGGTGGGGGGGATGATGGCGAGTAAATGGAACTTTCCGGCGACTTTAATTGAAGCCATTCAATGTCATCACACGCCGGATCAAGCCACGATCAAGCCCGAATTATCTGCGATTGTAAATATCGCCAATGCGCTTTGCCCTTTGGATCAGACCACCCTGTCGCGCCTGGGTAAACGGGAAGTACACCCATCTTCTCTGGTTATTTTAAAATTAACTCCCGAAAAATTGGAAAATATGCGCGGAAATATGCTTCAATATCTGCGCGTTGGATCGCAGGAAAGTTAATCCAGTTTTTTTAACCCTTAAAAGTCCGGGATGAAAACAACCCATTCATTGAGCTTTTTGCCACACTCGGATACAGTGCTGGTGGTAGAAGAAGATCGAGCCTTAGCCGATTTGATTCGGGTCTCTTTATTGCGCCATCACTTTTCCGTGCAGGTTGTTTTTAAACCGGAAGGTTTAAGTGCCCTGATTGACGAGTTAAACCCTGCTTTGATATTAATGGACCTGTTTTTGTCCGGCATCAATGGTCTTGAACTGCTGGCAGGGTTAAAAAGAAATGGAAAATTGGACCATCGCCGGGTAATTTTAATTTCGGCCTATGGTTTCAGTGAAGTTATCGAACGAGCACGCGAAGTGGGGGCGAATGATTTTGTGGTTAAACCGGTGGATGTGGATATTTTAATTCAAAAAGTAAAAAAATGGTCTGAGCGGGATTTAATCTGAGCCCTTTTATTGCCATTCAGGCATGTCCCTTGCAACAGAGATAAAGAAAATTTACGGTTATTTTAGCTGCACTTCACCGTCTGTTTATTCGCGTGAAGTCTGTGGTTAATTAAGATTATTGTAGAGTTGGTGTATCGTATGTTGATATCGGTGGCTCAAGCTCAAATATTTGTACTGGCATTAACAAGAGTGTTGATGATCTTGTTGGCCATGCCTTTCCTGGGCGGCAACCTGGTGCCCAACCAGGTGAAAATTGGGTTGGGGGTTATTTTAACCATGTTTATGCTGCCCTGGCAGCCGGCATTACCACCGAATGCTGACGCTATGCCTTTGTTTGGTTTTTTGGTATCGATGATAAAAGAAATCATTATCGGCGCTATGGCCGGTATGGCAGCTACTCTGGTTTTTGGCATTTTTCAGGTGGCGGCCAAGATGATGGAAATGAGCGCCGGCTTCAGTGCGGCTCAAATTTTTAACCCCACATTGGGCGATACAGGTTCAGCTTACGATCAGTTATTTATGATCATTATTTACCTGTACTTTTTCGCGGTCAACGGCCATCATATCTTTTTAATCGGGCTACAGCACACCTTTCAGGTCTTGCCGATTAACAGTCCGTTGGATAATCTGATTAACATGGGCACGGCTCGTTTTATGGAATTGTTTACCATGATGATCACCAGCGGCATTCAAATGGCTCTTCCGATTGTTGGTGCGATTTTGCTTGCAGATATTACCCTGGGTTTATTAAACAAAGTCGCCCCGCAGATTCAGGTTTTCTTTTTGGGAATAAATATCAAAATTTGGATTGGACTGTTGGGCGTAATATTAACCCTCAGTTTTATGGCACCCATGATCCGCAATACATTCAGTATGATGGGTAAAATGATGACGAAGTTGTTGGGAGCTTGATGAATGGCAGATAAAACCGAAGCCCCAAGTGCCCGAAGGTTGGCTGAAGCGCGCAGTCGCGGGCAGGTCATGAAAAGCATCGAAATAAATTCGGCGCTGGTTTTAATGGCGGCCGCCTGGCTGCTTCAGGGACCCGGTGGAGACCTGGTGCAAGGGTTGAGCGAGATGATTCGCGAGTCGATCAAACGCATGAGTAATGCGGAAATTACAATGGTCTGGCTTCGCGATACTTTCATTACCGACATCGGCCATTTTATTTTGCCGCTTGGCATGATTATGCTCGGTTTAATGATTGTGGGGGTGGCGGTGACCCTGGTTCAAATCGGCTTTTTATGGGCTGATAAACGTCAGTTTTTCGATTTTTCAAGAGTTAACCCCATTTCGGGTTTTCAGCGTTTGTTTTCCACTTCAGGTTTGTTTGAACTGCTTAAATCAACCATCAAATTATTATTAATTGGCTGGGTCGCTTATAGCTTCTTACAATCGAATATGATGGTTATACTGGAATTATGTCAGGTTGATCTGGTGTCTGGCATTACCCGCTGGATTGGCCTGGCTATCGATTTGATGTTTCAAATCGCTTCTTCATACCTGATTCTGGCGGTCATTGATTATTTATATCAGCGCTGGCAGTTTATGCGGAACATGCGCATGACCAAGGAAGAGGTCAAGGAAGAGTACAAACAACAGGAAGGTGATCCGACCATTAAAGGCCGCATCAAGGAACAACAGCGCCGCATGGCGCGCATGCGTATGATGGCCGCCGTGCCCAAAGCTGATGTGATTATCACCAACCCGACACACCTGGCAGTAGCGGTTAAATATGACATGGAGACCATGCATGCGCCGAAGGTACTCGCAAAAGGCGCGCAATTTGTGGCTCAAAAAATTGTTGAAATTGCGAAGCAAAACAATGTACCCGTCACGCAAAATGTACAGTTGGCACGAGCCATGTATCGTAATGTTGAAATAGACCAGGAGATTCCGGCAGAGCTTTATATGGCAATGGCGGAAGTGCTGTCATATGTTTATCGTTTGAAAAAACGGAAATATTGAGGAAATAAATCATGGAAGTTGGACGTTTACCCATTCCCATAAACATCAGGGCGTTATTAAAAAACAACGATCTGATGATGGCTTTTTTAATCGTGGTTCTGGTCGCCATGATGCTGGTGCCTTTGCCCACTTTTCTGGTGGATGTGCTGGTGGTTATCAACCTGGCGTTGTCAGTGGGTGTGATGTTGTTAAGCATGTATGTACCGCGCCCCTTAGAATTTTCGGTATTTCCGTCATTCTTGTTAATTATCACCCTCTTTCGCCTGGGTCTTAACGTTTCGGCCAGCCGTTTGATTTTGACAGAAGGCAACGCCGGCGATGTAATTAATATTTTCGGTAGCCTGGTGATCGGCGGCGATTATGTGGTGGGTATTGTTATTTTTATCATGTTAATGGTGATTCAGTTTGCGGTTATCAATAGCGGCGCGGGACGTGTGGCCGAAGTGGCCGCCCGTTTTACGTTGGACGCCATGCCCGGTAAACAGCTGGCAATCGATGCAGATTTAAATTCCGGCAATATTGATGAAGCCGAAGCCAAAAAACGCCGTATGGAAGTGCAGCAGGAAGCCAACTTTTATGGCGCTATGGATGGCGCCAGTAAGTTTGTTAAAGGCGACGCGATTGCGGCCATTATTGTCATTATTGTAAATATTCTGGGCGGTATTGCCATTGGCGTTTTACAACGTGGCCTTGATGTGACCACAGCCTTGCAGGATTATGTGTTGGTCACGGTCGGCGCCGGTCTGGCTGTGCAGGTGCCGGCGCTGTTAATATCCACTGCTTCGGGTATCATCGTCACGCGTAATACCAGTACCGACACTTTGGGTGAAAACGTTATCCACCAGTTATCCAACATGCGCATGCTGTTGGGCGCGACCGTGATTGTCACCCTGATTGGGCTTGTTCCCGGCATGCCAAAATTGCCGTTCTTTTTGGTTGCGGCAACTTTGGGCGGAGGCACTTATGCCTTATGGCGTGCCGAGCGGAAACGCAAACAGATGGAAGCCGCCGCCAAGGCTGCTCCGCCGCCACCGCCGCCGGCCGTAGAAACCCCGGAACAGATGATGAATATGGTGGTGGTTGATCCGGTGGAACTGGAAGTGGGGTATGCCTTGCTGCCGCTGGTGGATGAAGAACGGGCTGACAACCTGTTGCATCAGGTCACCAATATTCGCCGCCAGTTATTAACCGAGCTGGGTTTTATTTTACCGGTGGTGCGTATTCGTGATAATTTACGCCTGGGTCCCCAGGTTTATCGGATTAAAATTCGCGGCGAAGAAGTGGCCCGCGGTGAATTATATGTTGATCGTTACCTGGCAATTCCGGGAGGTGAATCCGACCCGAGCATTCGCGGTGTTGAAACCGTGGAACCCGCATTCGGGTTGCCGGCCTTGTGGATTACCGAAGCAGAAAAAGGCCGGGCTGAGATGATCGGTTACACCGTTGTCACGCCTCTGGCGGCGTTAAGTACCCACCTGACCGAATTGCTGCGCAGTCATTCCAGTGATCTGCTCAGTCGCCAGATGGTGCAGGAAATGATTGCCCATATTCGCCATCGCACCCCGGCTGCCGTGGATGGGGTCGTGCCTGAAATGTTAAATTTGGGCGAATTTCAGGATTTGCTGCGTAATTTGCTGCGTGAACGCATCCCATTAAGGGATTTGACCGGCATCCTGGAAGTGGTTTCAAAACACGCCCAGGTGACGCGCGACCCAAACATTCTGGCCGAGGCTGTCAGGCAGACTATGGCATTAACCATTTCAAACATGTATCGTGATAGTGACGGGTACGTGCATGTTTTTACGTTTTCTCCAATCCTTGAAAAAACTCTGAGAAATTCTTTAAGCTCCGGCGACGGCGGCTTAAATTTGCAGATCGAACCGGACCTGGCGCAGCAAATTTTACGCTCGACCGGTGAGAATATGGAAAAGCTGGCCAAAGATGGATTTTTGCCGGTTTTACTTTGCCCGCGCGAATTACGCCTGGCATTCAGACGGTTAACCGAACAGGCTTTTCCGGCGCTGGTCGTATTGGCTTTTTCTGAGATTGCCCAGGGCACCAAGGTTAAAGCCCACGGCATGGTTGAAGTGCCGATTAATAGAGGGTAACGGGATGGCTAAATCATGATCACACGCACCATTCGCGCTGAAAATATGCTGACGGCCCTGGAAGTAATCAAAAAAGAGATGGGTTCAGATGCACTGGTGGTTTCCGTACGGCAGATTATGTCGGGGCCTTCCTGGCAGGTTTGGCGGAAACCGCTGGTTGAAGTGGTTGCAGTTAAACTGGTGGAAGGTGAACCCCCCGAATTGTTAAAGATCGCTATGGCGCAGCACCAACAAACCTTGCCTGAGAATCAGGGTGATTTATCAGTGGACGCCTTGCAAAAAGCGGCCGAGCGGGAAATGTTGTTGGAAACGCAGCCGGATCTGAAACCTGAAGAACCCGCAAGGCGGCCCTCGGCTTCTTTTCAAGCACCTCAAGCGCCTCAAGCCCCTCAAGTGCCTAAAAAAGCCGACCCACCCAATAATTCGTTTGAAGAAGCCAATAATGTCCTGTATTCTCAGGCCGGGCTTCCATCGCTGGATAAAAACAGAAATCAGTCACTACTGGCAAAAAAATACCAGCTTGCGCCTCAATCAAACCCGCCTGAAGAAGAAAAAGAACAGCCGGAAGTTTCCGCGGAAGCAGTTCTGGCCATGTTAATTCGTAAGGCGCAGGCAGCCGAGGCGGCAGCGGCCGTTTCACAGCCGATTACAAATCCCGTTCCGGAAGAACAACCCAGGAAAAGGGAGGTATCGGCGCCTGTATTTGAACACCTCGTGACGAACAGTCCGCCAGCACCCAACAGAAAAGAAGAGGCGGATGCAGTCGAAACGCGCAACCGTAAAAAACCGCCAATTCCGGCTGCCAGGCCGGAAACGGTACGAGCGGAGCGCCAGACTCTTAATGAACTGCCATCTATGGTTTCAAAAACCAGCCAGTATTTAATTAAACATGGTCTGGATGAAGACCTGGTTAAACATGCGGCATCCATTTGTGTGGATATGTTGGATGCGCAGCAGGCTGCCTCGGAAAAAAACAGTGTATGGGATTGTATGAAACGGCAGCTACAGGCCGGTATTAATGTTGAGGAAGAAAAACTTAATAACATGTCACGGGTGATATTTATGGTGGGGGCCAGCGGTACGGGTAAAACCAGCACGCTTGCCAAACTGGCAGTCCGTTTGGCTTCGCATCATGGGCGCAAAACCGGTTGGTTGTGCGCCGACACCGTGCGGATCAGTTCATTGGCCGAGGCGCGCACCTATACGGACAGTATCGGTATTCCATTGCGCGTAGCTTATACACCCGATGAAGTCCAACATTCCATCAACAGTTACCTGGACGAAGTTGAGTTTATCCTGGTAGATACACCCGCTTATAACCCGCGCAGCGAACAAAGCATTGCAGAACTCGGAGAAATCCTCACCGCTTATGCACCGCGCTGCACCTGGGTGGTCATTCCCGCCACGGCCAAAGAAAGTGACGTACAGAACATTCTGGCGGGCATTGGGCCTTTTAAACCACGCGGTCTGGTTTTTACAAAACTGGACGAAACCAATAATTTTAGCGCTGTTTATAATGTTGCCTGGCGCAGCCAGTTGCCATTAACTTATTTTTCGATGGGTTCAAAAATTGTGGATGATTTAATGCCCGCCAGAGCCGATGCGCTGGTGAGGGCTGTTTTTGATGAAAGGTTTATGCCATGACCGATTTTCCGCCCAATGAAGAT
Organism: Anaerolineae bacterium; assembly: GCA_021287005.1. Classification (GTDB taxonomy): domain Bacteria; phylum Chloroflexota; class Anaerolineae; order Anaerolineales; family Anaerolineaceae; genus JAJTBH01. The sequence continues at coordinate 4,240 of JAJTBH010000058.1, read as the reverse complement.
AACCTTGAAAATCCTGCGGAGATGGAAGGTGAAACCGGAGCGGGGGAACCCGAAAAGGGACAGGGTGATATTGAGTTAATCGATTCACAAAAGGTTGCCTGGCTGCAGGCGGTCGCTTTTACGGTAACCCGCCTGTTAATTATCCTGGTAACGCTTGTTGTAATAATTTTGGCCCTGCTTGCAAAGGTGGCCTGGTGGATTATTATATTAAGAGCGGGAGTAACCATCCTGTTGCTGGGATTTTTAAGTTTTGCCTTTAACTGGTTTTTGGGTAAATACTTAATCGAGGCCAAACTGGCTGAACTGAAAGAGAAAAAAGAAATTGAAGATGCAGAGCGTATTTTGCGCGAACAGGCCGAATTGGAAGCTTTGGCCTTGCTGCAACAAGAAGAGGATGAAATTGGTGATCTGAATATTGAATTAGGAATGGATGATCGTGGCAGAGCAGACGAAAACTGAAGCCGAATTGGTGGATCAATATTACAAAACGCATGAACCTGCTTTACGAGAGGCGGTTATTTTGCATTTCATTCCCCTGGTGCATTTTGTTCTGGGACGCCTGGGGATATCACGCTCGACCAGCGACGATTATGATGATTTGCAAAGCCAGGGTGTCATGGGGTTAATTGAAGCCGTCGATCATTTTAAACCTGAAATGGGAAATAAGTTATCCACTTATGCCACCTTTAAAATCAGGGGACGAATTTTGGATTATTTACGCAGCATGGATTGGCTCTCTCGGTCGGCGCGTCAAAAAGTGCGTGCCGTGCAAGACGCTACCAATGATATGCAGCGATCATTAAACCGCCTGCCAACGGATGAAGAACTGGCACAACACATGCAAATTAATGTGGATGAATTGCAGCAAATCCAGCAGGATTCCAGCCACACAGTTGTATCACTGGATGTGGATGATGATATGGATGCCGATGAGGGCGGGTCATCCCTGCATGAACGTTTGATGGATGACCGCCAGGAGAATCCGTCGGAGAGTTATGAACACAAAGACAACCATCAAAACATGGCGAATTTGATTAAAAATCTATCAGAAAAAGAACAGATGGTACTGTCTTTATATTATTACGAGGAACTGACCTTTAAGGAAATTGGCAAAACCCTGGATATCTCGGAATCGCGTGTGTGCCAGATCCACGGTCGGGCTATGTTAAACTTAAAAACCATGATGAAATCAACCGGAAATGGGCCATAAGCCCTGTTTTTAAGAGATATAAACGCGATTTATACGCGATTTTAATAGATGATTTATCGTTTCGATGACATAATTTATGAAAGTGAAGGATGGCTTTATGGACAAGATTAGCCCGACCTTGCTTAATGACACGTTAAAGCTGGTTCAACTAGCGCGAGAAACCGCACGACTGCAAGGCAGTAACCAACAGGCAGAAAAACTGGAGCCGGTTGTTGAAAAATTGCAGAATCTGATTAATGATCAGACTCAAAAAACGACCGGTTCTCAGGGTTTATTGCAGCAATCTGATTTTCAGATCATGCTGCAAGCCTCGCAAAACAAAACGGTTGAACAATCACCCCGGGCTGAATCTTCCACGTCCGTAGAGGATCGAAATCGAATGGTGGTTGCCATGGCTTCAGGCGGTATGGCCGATGTCGATATCGCCCGTCAGTTTGGCATCACCCGGGATGAAGTCAGAATGGTAATAAATCTGGCTAATTTAGGTAACAAGAGGTAATACATGTTAAAAGGTTTATATTCGGCTGCTTCGGGAATGCTCTCAGGCTTGAACCGCCAGACAGTTCTAACGCATAACTTATCCAATGTTAATACAGCCGGTTTTAAACAGGTGATGATCACCATGGATGAGTGGAAAAAAACGGCGGTCAATGATGTGGTCAACATTAATGATCAGGCGCCTTATCTGTCCTCGGTGTATCCCGGATCCGATTCTAAATCTTATAATTATCTGGGGCAGTTGGGTCTGGGCGTTTATAACCCCGATGAGACCATCGATTTCACCCAGGGACCTCTGGAAACCACCAACCAACCCCTGGATATGGCTATTCAGGGCGACGGCTTTTTCAGGGTACGCACGCCCAATGGCGATCGTTATACCCGGGATGGCCGTTTTCAACTGGACGCGGCCAATAACCTGGTGACGGTGGACGGATTTTTTGTGCTGGACGACACTGGCAACCCGATTAAACTGGCTAATTCGAATGTTTCAATCAAAACGGATGGCTCCCTTTTTGTCGATGGCCAGTCGGCCGGCAAACTGGGTGTATTCAGCTTTACGGATCCTAATGTGGATCTGATGCGGGATGAAAATATGTTCGTTGCAGTGGGTACGCCGCAAACCGGCACAAGCCAGGTGTTTAACAACGTGTTGGAAGGCTCAAATGTTGATATGACCACGGCGGCAACACAGTTGTTGTCAATTTCACGCTCCTATGAGTCGGCGCAAAAGTTGGTGACACAGCAGGATTCCATTCTCAACAAAACAATTTCCTCGTTGGGAAATTATTAACAGGAAATAAATTATGTCAACCTTTACCCAATTATTTAGTGTTTCACAGAGCGGCATGCGTTTAAACATGCTGGATATGGATAATATCAGCAATAATCTTGCGAATATAAATACGGATGGTTACAAAGCCACCCGTTTAAACTTTCAGGAAATGTTAAATCAGAATACCCTGGAAGGGGGAACTCTGGCCGGTCAGCAAACGGATATGGATCAGGGTGCATTAAAAACCACCACCAGAAATATGGATTGGGCCATTTCGGGAAATGGTTATTTTGCGATTAAAATGCCAGACGGTAAAGTAGCTTATACCAGAAATGGCAGTTTCGATCTGGATGCAAATCATAATATCGTTACGACGGAAGGGCTGCCCCTGGTCTGGAACGGCACATTACCGACGGATGCCGAACAGGTGCAAATTGATACGGATGGTTATGTCAGTTATCATATGCCTGACGAAGATACCTCCATACGGCATACTGCCGGGCAGGTTTCCCTTTACCGGTTTATCAACCCGTCGGGCCTTGAAAGCAACGGGAGTAACTTGTTTATCGCCACGGAAGAATCCGGCGCTGCCATCGGGGGCGTGCCTAACAGCAATGGATTGGGTTCCACGGTTGGCTTCAGCCTTGAAAATTCAAATGTTGATCTGTCTGAGCAGTTTTCGCATATGCTGGTCGTGCAACGCGCTTTCCAGATAACCTCACGCGCTTTATCGCAATCTGATTCGATGTTATCTCAGGCAATTCAAATGCGACAGGCATAAAGTTATTCCGTTTTTGGCCGATAACTATTACAGTGTAGTAGTTTTCAAAACGGAGGCAGGCAGATGAAAATCGATAATTTTCCCAATTCGGTTAATGGATTGGGACAAACCCCCAAAGTAAATAAGAGCAAGGGTTTTAAGGAACTGTTTTCAGAGAGCTTGCAGAAAAGCAGCCTGGGCACCGATAAAGCCACTGTTTCTGAGAGTGCTCAGACGATGGCAAAAGCAATGGGAGCCCTATCTGAGACTTCAGATGTGCGTGATGCACAGATTGAAGCCCTGAAGGCGCAGATTCTGAACGGCAATTATCATATTGATTATGATGAACTTGCCAAAAAGCTCTCCTCGATGACCTGGTTCTCTTAAAATGTTGTGAACCTTCAAATGGAGCAAAAATGTCCGTAAACAAACAATCACTGCAAGACTTAACTGATTCACTGGAAGCCATTTTGGTTAATACCTTTCGGCTGTGTGAATCCTTGCACCTGATTACCCAAAATGAACGCCAGGCGCTGCTTGAAGCAAAAACCGAAACCTTGAACGATATTGTTCAGCAGAAGGAAGCCATTGTCGCCGAGGTTGAAAGTAATGAAAAAGAACGCCAGGGTGTTACCGCGCAGTTGGTGCAATTGTTGGGTCTGGGATCGGACGTGCAGAGTTTGAGTGACTTGCTGGCAAAAATGGATGGACAGGTGGACGTTTCCAAAGTAAGCCGGCTGCAGCAGGGCATTTTGAGTCTCCAGGCAGAAATCAGGGAAGCTAATAACGGCAATTATGCGCTGGCAGTTGCCAATGTGCAGCGCCTGGATGCCGTTCAGGAATATATTGTTGGCTTATTCGCCCCACCCGTTTATTATCGTCCGAATATTAAAATAGCGATGAACGAACCCCCAACCAGTTGGGGGAATGATCATCTTGCGTAAGTTGAGGTAAAGATGCCATCATTTTCAGGAATTTCAGTAGCCTTACAGGCTAT
>JAJTBH010000057.1 GCA_021287005.1 Anaerolineae bacterium | reverse complement strand
GTGCCTGTTAACACCCTTGAAATTGGCAGTGTTCATATCGGTATCCTGGATATTGCCAGCCTGGTTATTGCCCTGCTTTCAATTGTTGTCTTAACCTTTTTGCTGAATAAAACCAAGTTCGGTCTGGCTGTAAAAGCATGCGCCAGCAATATGAGTGTTGCCTCATTGCTGGGCATTAATGTCGATTTTTATGTCTTGATGGTCTTTTTCCTTGCGGGTAGTTTTGCCGGTACTGCCGGTTTACTTTTAGGAATGAAATATACCGTTTATCCCCAATTAGGAAATGTATCTCTTAAAGCCTTTATTGCGTCGGTTTTCGGGGGATTGGGGAGCGTCCCTGGTGCTATTATTGGTGCTCTGTTTATTGGCATTATGGAAGTTCTGGTATCTGCCTATGTCAACCCTGGTCTGCGAGATGTATTTACATTTTCTCTCCTCATTATCATTCTTCTCGTGCGACCTTCCGGGCTTTTCGGTAAAAATGTTGGTCAAAAAGCCTGAGAGAAATACGGTTTCACACATTCTCATGCAGTAAAGGTAACCCCCTATGTCTGGATATTATCAAGGTCTACTCATTCTGGTCGGGATCAACATCATTGCGGTTCTGGGTGTTTCGATTCTGACCGGTTTCACCCGGTTATTTTCGTTTGGTAATGCCGGTTTTATGTCGATAGGTGCATATACTGCGGCCATCCTAAGCACAAAATTTGGTTTGCCGTTTCCTCTGACCATCCTTGCTGGTGCCGTTATGGCCGGTATTATCGCATTTATTCTCGGAAAACTGACACTCAGCCTCAAGGGTGATTATTTCTTAATCGCCACATTGGGCTTCGGTGAAAGTGTGCGTGTATTGTTCAACTACATGGTTCCCGTCACCGGCGGCGCGAGAGGTATTTCCGGCATACCGGGCATACCGGGCGAGCGCCTTCTGGTGGTAATCATCATCGTGATTCTATGCGTCTGGATTGCGCGCAATATTATTTATTCGAAATATGGCCGCAACCTGATGGCCATTCGCGAAGAAGAAATGGCTGCCGATGCTGTAGGTATCGATACGGCGCGCTTTAAGAATTTTTCGTTCGTTACCAGTGCCGTTTTTGCCGGCGTTGCCGGTTCGCTGTGGGCCCATTATTTCACCTTCATCAGCCCGTTGATGTTCAACCTGGATAAATCGGCTGAGTTAACCATCACCGTTGTCATCGGCGGCCTGGGCTCCTTAAGCGGCTCCATTCTGGCTACCATCATTATTACCGTCTTACCCGAAATTTTACGTTCAGCAGCAGAATACCGTATGCTTGCTTATGGTATCGCAGTTGTCTTGATCATTACACTGCGCCCGGCAGGCATTATGGGTTATAAGGAATTTTCTATTGCCGGAATGCGCAATTTGTGGGTGTCTTTCAAGAACTTGTTCAGGAAGCGAGAAGCACAATGACTCCTATCCTTGAAATCCAAAACCTTTCAAAACATTTTGGCGGCGTTAAAGCAATTAATGATTTTTCGCTGAGCGTTGAACCTCACCAGATTTATGGTCTGATCGGCCCCAATGGCGCCGGTAAAACCACCATCTTTAATACCATCACCGGCATTTATAAACCGACCGCCGGTTCGATTAAGTTTGAAGATAAAGAAATTTCAAACAAAATGCCCTTCCAGATTGCACAGAGCGGCATCGGCAGAACCTTCCAAAATATTCGCCTGTTCACCAACCTGTCGGTGATTGAAAACGTCTACATTGCCAGCCAGGGCATGGCCAAATACAACCTCTTTGAAGCCGTTACCCGTATGGGAAACTTCGGCAAAGCCGAGAAAGAATTAACCGAACGGGCCTACAACCTGCTTGAGCTCTTAAACCTGGCCGACATCGCCAAAAAACAGGCCGGCAGCCTGCCTTATGCACACCAACGCCGTCTTGAAATTGCCCGTTCCCTGGCGCTTAATCCGCGTTTGATTCTGTTGGATGAACCGGCCGCCGGTACCAACCCGGATGAATCAATGGAACTGGTCGATTTTATTCGCGAAATTCATGAAAAATTTAACCTGACCATCCTGATGATTGAACACCATATGGATGTGGTGATGAACCTGTGCCACTACATCACTGTTTTAAACTTCGGTCAGGTCATCTGTCACGGTACCCCCGATGAGGTTCAAAAGACCCCGTGTGTGATTGAAGCCTATTTAGGTAAGGAAGACTAATTATGCTGCATATTGAGAATTTATACGCAAGTTACGGTGGCATTAAGGCCCTTCAGGGTGTCAGTATCGATGTTGAAGCGCACGAAATTGTGGCCGTACTGGGTTCCAATGGCGCCGGCAAATCCACCCTGCTTAAGACAATTTCCAGCATGGTGCGCAAGAATTCGGGTTCAATTACTTTTGAAGGCAAAGCCTTACCGGCCGAACCTTTTCATGTGGTCGAAAGAGGCGTAGTGCACGTGCCCGAAGGCCGCCAGATTTTTGCCGACCTGACCGTTTACCAGAACCTGATGATCGGCGCTTTCCTGCGCAAGGACCACAAAGGCATTCAGGAAGATCTTGAAAAAGTTTACACCCTCTTCCCGCGTTTGAAGGAACGTGAAAAACAATACGGCGGCCTTTTAAGCGGCGGCGAACAGCAGATGTTGGCCATCAGCCGTGGTTTAATGGCGCGTCCCAAGTTGATGATGCTGGATGAACCTTCTCTGGGCCTGGCCCCCATTATCGTTAACCAGATTTTTGATATTTTACGTGAAATCAACCAGTCCGGAACGGCTATTTTGATCGTTGAACAAAACGCTTACAAGGCGCTTGCCATTTCTCACCGCGCTTATTTAATGACCACCGGCCGCATTCAGAAATCCGGCAGCAGCAAAGACCTGTTGGCTGGTGAAAATATTGAAAAACTGTACCTGGGCGGTACAAACTAGTAAAGGTTAGGTTTAAAAATGGAACGAATCAGTATTGGTGTCTGGTCTTTTGGCATGGGTACCGACCGCTACGTGGGTAACGGTTACAAACCTTATATTAATTTCTTCGAACGGCTTGATCGTATTTCTGCCATTCAGGGCGCCAAAGGGATTGAGATTACCTACCCCAATGATGTAAATTTTGATAACCTGGCAAAAGTTAAAGAAGAATTAAAAGCTCGCAACCTGCGGGTTGTCTCTGTGGGCATCGAACATGTTTGCGACGGCGAGTGGCAGTTTGGCTCTTTTTCGGCCGAAGACCCCGAGCGCCGCAAAAAATCCATCGAGCTGGCCTGCCAGGGCATGCACCTGGCGCACGAACTGGGCGCAGGCGTGATTAACCTCTGGCTGGGCCAGGATGGTTTTGATTACGTCTTCCAATCAGATTATCAAAAGGCCTGGAATTACCTGGTTGAAGGCATTCGAGAATGCGCCGATCATCGCCCCGAGATTAACATCGGCATTGAATATAAAACCAGCGAACCCAAATTAAATTGTCTGGTTAACAGCGGCGGCAAAGCCCTGGCGCTGGCTTTGGCAACCGGTCGCAAAAACGTGGGTATCACCCTGGATGTCGGCCATGCCTTTAATGCGCGCGAAAACCCGGCCGAAATTGCCAGCATCTTGCTGGCTGAGAAGCGGCTTTTCCATCTTCATTTAAATGATAACTACGGCCTGGCGGATGACGATATGCCGGTCGGCAGCGTGCACTGGCCTCAATTTTTTGAACTGTTTTACTGGCTGAATAAATTAAATTACACGGGCTGGTATTCGTTGGATCTTTACCCCTACCGTGACGACTCGACCGAAGCCTGCAATGTTTCCATTGAATTTATGGAAAAAATTCACAAACAGGTCAGCGACCCGTCTTTTGAAAAGGAACTTCAGGTTAACCGTCAGGGCGCGCCCAGCAAACCGTTACACTGGTTAATTGGCAAGGCGCTTAAATAATTCGGTTTATCGGTTTTGAATTATTTTGTAGTAATAAATTACGACCAATTAGGGGTCGCGTTTTAGGAGGAACAATGAAAGCTGCATTCTGGTACGGGCATCGTGACCTGCGCGTGATGGATACACCTGAACCCGTGGTTAAGCCCGGTCATGTTAAGGTGAAAATTGCCTGGGCCGGCATTTGTGGTACCGACCGGCATGAATATAACGGTCCTGTTTTTATTCCGGTGACAAAACCCAACCACCTGACCGGCAAGATCGCCCCGTTGATTCTCGGGCATGAATTTTCCGGCAAAATTGTTGAAGTGGGCGAAGGCGTCAGCGACTGGAAAGTGGGCGACCGCATCACCGCTTCAGGCAACCTGGTTTGCGGAGAATGCGAATGGTGTAAATCCGGCCGGGTTAACCTGTGCGAACGCCTGGCGTTTAACGGCATTGGCCAGGATGGCTGTTTTGCCGAATATATCGTCGTGCCGACTTACCAGTTGTTTAAAGTGCCCGACAATGTGTCACTTGAAAAAGCCGTTTTGGCAGAACCTCTGGCCTGCGGTGTGCACTCAACCAAGCTGATTGGTGATGTCAGCGGCAAAGACGTCGTTGTCATTGGGCCCGGCATCATCGGCATTAGCTGCGTCAGCGCTGCCAAACACAACGGCGCCAAACGGGTTTTGATTGCCGGTGTGGGCAACAGTAATGAAGCGCGTGCGCGTTGTATGGGCGCCGATGAATATGTGGATGTAACCAAACATGACCTGGTTCAATATGTGAAAAACTGGACCAACGGCAGAATGGCCGAAGTGGTTTACGAATGTGTGGGTATTGAATCCACCATGGAAAATGCAGTAAATGTTTCTCGCAAAGCCGCCCAAATTATGGTCATGGGCGTTTATGAAAAACCGCCCAAATTCCCCATGAATTATTTCCAGGAAGGCGAACGCATTTTGTTAAGTTCACAGGCTTATGTCGATGAACTGGCAATCGTCCTCGATCGGATGTCTAAAGAAACAACCCCCTACGAAGATCTGATTACCCGCCGCATCAGCCTGGATCGCATTGTCGAAGACGGCTTTGAAGAATTGATGAGCAACAACAATCAGCATGTGAAAATCGCAATCAAAATTGCGGATCTTTAGTAGGATTTTATCGGAGAGAATTATGGATATCAAAAAAGCAAAATTTGCAACAAAGGCTGTACATGCAGGCCAACACCCCGAGCATGAAACGGGAGCATTGGTATCGCCGATGTTTTTGACGAGCACTTATGTTTTTACCCCCGAAAAGATGGATCGTTACCTCGCCGGCGATAAGGCAGGGATCTTTACTTACGGTCGTTCCCGCAACCCAACCCAGAACAGCTTCCAGGAAAAAGTAGCCGCTCTGGAATGCGGCGAAGCCGCCCTGGCAACCGCCTCGGGCATGGCTGCCATTTCCCTGGCGATTCTCGGTTTCGTGCACAGCGGCGATCATGTCATTAGCTGCCGCACCGTTTATGGCGGCACCTACGCCCTCTTCACCAAGATTTTTGAAGAGATGAAGATCGAAGTGACCTTCCTGCCCGAAATGACCGAAGCCGCCCTCGAGAAGGCTTATCGCCCCAACACCAAAATGGTCTACATGGAATCAATCCTCAACCCGACCATTGAAATTCTCGACATCCCCATGATTACGCGCTGGGCCAAGAGCAAGGGCATCGTCAGCATGATCGACAATACCTTCACTTCCCCGTTCATCTTCCGCCCGATTGAACAGTTGGGCATTGATGTGGTCGTTCACAGCACCACCAAATATATTAACGGTCACGGCGATCATATCGGCGGTGTCATTGTTGGTAAGGCCGATTATATTGAAAGCCTGCGCAGCAGCATTTACCAGGAACTCGGCCCGGTTCCCAGCCCGTTTGCCTGCTGGTTGGGTCTGCGTGGTTTGAAGACCCTGCATTTGCGCATGCGCGCCCATTGCGAAAACGCCATGACTCTGGCGAAATGGCTTGAGGCCAACCCGAAAGTTGAAAAAGTGAATTATCCCGGCCTCGAAAGCCACCCGCAGCACGCTCTTGCCAAATCATTGTTTAATGGCTATTACAGCGGCATGTTGAATTTCTCGGTTGCCGGCGGATTAAAGGAAGCCCAGAAAGTGATCAACAGCTTGCAGATGGCTTATTACGCCGTCAGCCTGGGCGATCTGGATACCCTGGTTGAGCACCCCGCCACCATGACGCACGGCAAAATTGCCCCCGCCGAACGGGTTAAGATGGGCAGTCCCGACAACATGATTCGTATTTCTGCGGGTATTGAAGACGTTGAAGATATTATTGCCGATCTGGACCAGGCATTAAGGAATATCTAAGTGAGCGGCCAACCTTGCTTTTTGGCAATCGATTCAGGCACCAGCCGGATGAAGGCGGCCCTGATCAACGAAGAAAATAAACTCGTTGACCTGGCAGCCGCGGATTTAACGGTATTACATCCATTCGATGGCGCCAGCGAAGCCGATATGGATGCAACCTGGGAGGCTTTATGTTCCCTGTTGCATTCACTGGCTGAACGAAACCCCGAAAGCTGGGAAGGTATTATGGGTATTGGAATTACCGGGCAGGGCGACGGCGCCTGGATGATAAATCATCAGGGCCGCCCTGCTCGTCCCGCGGTTTTGTGGAATGACACCCGCACCAAAGTGACGGATATAACCGATAGAGACGGGTTAAAACGTTACTGCCAGGAACATTCGGTTACGCCGATCTTTCAGGGCGCCAATTATTATATTTTGAAATGGGTTAAGGAAAATGAACCCGAAGTCTTCCGTTGCATAGCCAAAGTGGTGCATTGCAAGGACTGGTTAAATTTTAAATTAACCGGTAACCTGGCAACTGATTTTTCAGATACATCCACTTCCATGTTAAACACGCCGGAAAGAACTTATGATTTCGAAGTGCTGCGTTTCCTGGGGTTGGAAGGCCTCGATCATCTTTTTGCTCCCAATTTATATTCCGATGAAATTACGGGTTATATAAATGAAGAAGCGGCTAAAAAAACCGGACTGAAAGCAGGTATTCCGGTGGTGGCCGGTTCGATTGATGTGGCCGGCGTTGCCGCCGGAGCCGGTGCGGTGGAAGCCGGTGACACGATTGCCATTATTGGTACAACCTGTTGTGTCACTATGGTACTGACCAAACCGCAGTTGGATTATGCCGATACCCGTGGCAGCATTCTCTGCCACCAGGTGCGCGATCGTTTTTTGCGTTTGATGGCCATGTCGAATGGCACAGCCAGCCTGGATTGGGTGCGTAAAATGGTGCTGCCCAATGCTTCTTTTGCCGACATCGAGCGACAAATCAGCCCGATGGAAGTGGGAAGCGAAGGAGTTATTTTTCAGCCCTATTTATACGGAGAGAGAGCACCCTTCCGCGATGCCAGCGCCACTGGCGCATTCCTGGGCATCACGGCTCGCCATACGGCTTTACACCTGATTCGCGCTTCATATGAAGGGCTGGCCATGTCGCTATATGGCTGTTATCAAGCCCTGCCGAATTCGGACGCGTCGATTTATGTTGCCGGCGGCGGCGCCGCCAGTAATGTGCTCTGTCAGATCATCAGCGACTGCCTGGGCAGAAAACTTCAGCGACCGGCCATCAGCGAACTGGGTATTTATGGTATCACGCGGGCTATTCGAAAAGGTATTGGATTATCCGATAAGGTGGAAGGATCGGTTGGAATCGATCTGTTTGAACCCAATGTGGTTCGCCACCAACGTTATATGGAATTATCGCAACTTTTTACAGGGGCACTCCACCAGATGGACTCCTGGTGGCAGGCACGAGACCGTTTTTTGAAAGTAAACCAAAAATAATATTAAATGCTAAAACATTTGGAGGTGTTATGAGTACAATTCATCGTTTCATTGGCGAGAAAAATGATTTTAACTGGGAGGGTGTTGACCTGACCGTTTTTGACGGTTCGGACGGCTCCAAATATGCTTCTCGTCGCCTTTTAATTACCGAAGAACGCGAAGGCGCGAAAAATTTTGTTTTCCGTTATTTTAAAGTTTTACCTGGCGGCAGCTCCACCATGTTTGATAAACATGCCCATGACCACGGCGTTCTCATTTTACACGGGCATTGCAAAGTAAAGTTAAACGATCAGGAATTCCATGCCGGCCCGATGGATGTCATTTATGTAACCCCGAATGACGTTCACCATTTTATCGTTGAAGGCGACGAACCCCTGGGCTTTTTGTGCGTTATCCCCAATAAAAAATTACTGGCTTCACGCTAAATTGTAGAAATTTCTAATTTTTATCTGTATGGAGAGATTGAGGAGTTTATTTTATGCCGTCAATTCCTGAGAAAATGCTTTGCGCGGTTTATTACAGCAATACTGATGTACGACTTGAAGAGCGCCCCGTGCCAAAAATTGGTTATGGAGAAATTCTGGTAAAAACAGAAGCCTGCGGTCTTTGTGGCGGCGAGACAATGGAATGGTATCTTGCGCCGCGTGCCCCCTGGGTGTTGGGACACGAACCCTCCGGTGTGGTTGCGCAAGTGGGTGAAGGCGTCAAAAAATTTAAGGTCGGTGACCGCGTTTTTGTTCACCACCACGTGAGCTGCATGTCATGCCATTTTTGCAATCGCGGTTATTATTCAATGTGCGAACAGTATTCCAAAACCAAGCTCGATCCGGGCGGTTTTGCCGAATATTTCCGCGTTCCGGCGCAAAACGTGCAGTTTGACACCCAGATTCTGCCGGATAACGTGACCTTTGAACAGGGCACCCTGCTTGAGCCGATGGGCTGCACCCTGAGCGGTTTAAAAGCCTGCAATATTCGTTACGGCGATACGGTGGCCATTGTCGGTTTGGGCTTCATGGGCATGAGCTATTTGGAACAGGCCGTAATTTCACCGGCTGCCAAAATTGTGGGTCTCGATTTCAGCGATTGGCGTCTTGATAAAGCACGCGAACTGGGCGCAACCCACACCATTAACCCCAAAAAGGAAGATTCAATCGCCCGCCTGAAGGAAATGAATGAAGGCCGCCTGGCGGATGTGGTTATTGTTACCGCTCCCTTCGTCAGCGCCTGGGATTCGGGTTTGAAACTGTGCGAAAAAGCCGCCACTTTACACCTGGGCGCGCCGGTTGACCCCAATGCCACCTGGACCATTCAGGCCAACCCGCATTTCAGAGAGACAAAAATCGTTTCGACTTATTCATCCAGCCAGGTTGAATCGACCGAAGTGCTCGATTTGATTGCTGCGGGCCGCTTGAATGTCAATCCGTTAATTACCCATCGTTTCGGCCTGGATGGCGTTAAAGAAGCCATTCAATTGATGTTAAAAGCCAACGATTCGCTCAAACCGATGATTATTCCGTCAATGACGAAAGTTAAATAGAAGGAAGAATAAAATGCTCAGCGAATTAAGAAAAACTGTCTGGGAATTAAACATGGAACTTCCCAAAAATAACCTGGTGGTGATGACCAGCGGCAACGTCAGCGGCCGCGATCCCGAAACAGGTTACATCGTAATCAAACCCAGCGGTGTGAAATATGAAAAACTTTCCCCCGATAATATGGTGATTGTGGACCTCAACGGTAAAGTGATTGAAGGTGACCTGGCCCCCTCGGTGGATACCAACACCCACCTTTACATTTATAATCACCGCCCCGATATCTGCGGCGTTTGCCACACCCACAGCACCTATGCCTCCGTTTTTGCCGCCCTGGGTCGACCCATTCCGGCAGTCATGACGGCCAGCGCCATGCTGGGCGGTGAAATTCCGCTGGGCGATTTCTGTTACATCGGCAGCAACAACATTGAGATCGGTGCAGAAATTGTGCGCAAGATCGGCAGCAAAAAAGCCATCGTCATGAAAAATCACGGCGTTTTCACCGTGGGCAAAAATGCCGCTCAGGCATTAAAGATGGCCGTTGAAGTGGAAGAGATTGCCAAAATCACCTACCTGGCTCTGGCTCTGGGCGAACCGGTTTACCTGACCGACGAACAGATCAAAATCACGTTGGAAATGTACGACAACGATTACGGTCAATAAAAAAGGAAACAGACATGGAATTTATTGTTGATTTTCCCGGTGGGTTAAAGGTTGACGCCCGGTTTGATGATTTTACGGTCAGTTCCGATCAGCCGGCCAATAACGGTGGTGACAATTCGGCCCCGTCGCCGTTTTTGATCTTTCTGGCATCCATTGGTAATTGCGCCGGGTTTTATGTGTTAAGCTTTTGTAAAAAGCACGATTTGCCGGTGGAAGGTGTTAGAGTTATTGAACGTACCTCTACTAATCCGACCACACACATGGTAGAATCAATCGATATTGAAATTCAGGTGCCGCCCAGTTTTCCGGCAAAATATCACGATGCCCTGGTGCGCGCCGCCGATCTTTGCAAGGTCAAACAGCATTTAGAAAAACCACCCTCGTTTAAAACCTATACCAAAGTGGTAAATTAGCCGTATTATTATTGTTATGAAAGTTTGAGGGAAAGGGGCTTTCGCAGCGGATCACGCTGCGAAAGCCCCCCGCAATAGCCGCCACGAAAACGAAATTGTTTATAAAAAAGGCATTTCAATTACTTCTCCGGTGCAGCGCACCGGATGAGGTATTTTTTTAATTGTAGATTCTATAGAAAAGAGGTGAACTAAATGGGAACACAGAAGAAAAAAGCACTGGACAAAGCCCAAAAAGTGCTGATGCTGGAAAAAATGAACTGCATCAGGGCGTTTGAAGAAAAAGCGGAAGAGCTGTATACCCTGGGTAAAATCCACGGGACCATGCATCTCTCAATTGGTATGGAAGCTTCGGCCGTCGGGGCGGTTTTTGCTTTGCAGCCCGATGATTTAATCCTCAGCACGCATCGCGGGCATGGTCACTGCATTGCCAAAAATGCCGACTTAAACCTGATGATGGCCGAATTTATGGGTAAAGAATGTGGCTACTGCCGCGGCCGCGGCGGTTCCATGCATATTGCCGATGTAGACGGCGGAAACCTGGGCGCCAACGGTGTGGTTGCCGGCGGCCTGCCGATTGCCGTGGGTGTTGGCCTGGGGCTCAAGATGGAAAAGAAAAACCGCATTCATATGTGCTTCTTTGGCGATGGCGCTACCAACGAAGGCGCTTTCCACGAGGCATTAAATATGGCGGCCATTTATAACCTGCCGGTTGTCTTTGTTTGCGAAAACAACCAGTATGGCATGTCATTCTCGGTTAAAAAATCGATGAAGATCGAAAAAATCAGCGAGCGCGCCGCTTCTTACGGCATGCCGGGTGTAACCGTGGATGGCAACGATGTGGAAGCCGTTTATAACGCAGCCGTTGAGGCTGTGGAACGCGCCCGCAGCGGCGGCGGCCCCACCCTGATTGAAAACATTACTTATCGCTGGCGCGGACATTCCAAGAGCGATGCCAACCGCTACCGCACCAAAGAAGAAATTGAAGCCTGGAAGTTAAAAGACCCGATTAAACGCTGGGGCGAAAAACTGGTTGCCAGCGGTGAATTAAGCGCGGCCCAGGTTGAAGAAGTGAAACAGAAAGCTTACAAAGCCATTAACGATGCCGCCGTTTTTGCCGACGCGCAGCCCGAACCCGCACTGGAAACCATTGAAGAAGGAGTGTATGCAGAATGAGAGAGCTAACCTACCTTGAAGCTGTGCGTGAAGCGCTGCGTCAGGAAATGCAGCGTGATGAAAAAGTATTTTTAATGGGTGAGGACATTGGCGTTTATGGCGGTGCTTTTGGCGTGACCATGGGCCTGTATGATGAATTTGGCCCGGATCGAGTTGTCGACACCCCCATCAGCGAGCTGACCATCGCCGGCGCCATCACCGGTGCGGCTCTGGCCGGTATGCGCCCGGTGGGTGAAATCATGTTTATGGATTTCATCACCCTGGCTTCCGAACAACTGATTAACCAGGCTGCCAAGATTCACTTCATGTTTGGCGGCAAGGCCTCTGTGCCCTGTGTCATGCGCGCCCCGCTTGGCTCCGGCACGGGTGCTGCGGCCCAACATTCACAAAGCCTGGAAAACTGGTTTGTGCATATTCCCGGCATCAAAGTGGTCATTCCCACCACCCCTTATGATGTTAAGGGTCTGCTCATTTCCGCCATTCGCGACAACAACCCGGTTTTGTTCCTTGAGCCCAAATTGCTCTACAAAACCAAGGGCGAAGTTCCCGAAGAAAGTTACACCATTCCGCTGGGCGTGGCCGATGTCAAACGCAGCGGTAAAGATTTGACCATTGTGGCAACCGCCATTGAAGTTAAACGTTCACTCGAAGCGGCCGAAAAACTGGCTGCCGAAGGTATCGATGTGGAAGTGATCGACCCGCGCACGCTTAAACCGCTGGATGAAAAGACCATCATTCAATCGGTTAAAAAGACCGGCAAGGTATTGCTGGTGCATGAAGCCTGCAAGACCGGTGGTTATGCCGGTGAACTGGCCGCCGTGATTGCCGGCAGCGAGGCTTTTGATTACCTTGACGCCCCGATTAAACGCCTGGCCGGGCGCGATATGCCCATTCCTTACAACCGCACGCTTGAGGCCCACACGGTGCCCCAGGTGGATGATATCGTTGAAGCCGCACGCAACCTGGCCCGCGGGAAGGTGTAAGATGCCCATAGCTGTTATTATGCCAAAACTTGAAATGTCGCAGGAGACCGGTTTAATTCTGGCCTGGAAGAAAAAAGAAGGCGACATGGTTAACCAGGGGGATGCCCTGTTGGAAGTGGAAACCGATAAAGTCAGTGTGGATGTTGAAGCAGTGGCTTCGGGAATTTTAGCCGGCGTCAGCGCCAAAGAAGGTGAGTCGGTGCCGGTGACCACAGTGATCGCCTATTTGCTGCAACCCGGTGAAACCGCCGCCAGCATCCCGGCGGCCGGCAAGGCAGCTTCTGCCCCTGCCGAAACTGTGGCAGCCACCCCGGCGGCCGCACCCGCTGCCGCGGAAAAAAGCGATGTACGCGCCACCCCGCTGGCTGCCCGCATGGCAGCCGTGGAGGGCGTTGATTTAAAGAGTGTGACCGGCAGCGGTCCGGACGGCAAGATCGTTAAAGCCGACGTGGCCGCCCGCCTGGAAGACGGAAAAGTACGCGCCACCCCGGCCGCCCGGCGTGTGGCCCGTGAAAAGGGCGTCGACCTGGAGAGTATTCACGGCAGCGGCCCGCTGGGACGTGTGCAGGAAGGCGACGTGACCCAATACGCCAGCGCCAGCCAGGTGATTACCGCGCAGGATAAAGCCCCCGCCGCGGCCGGTGAAGAGCAGGTTATCCCGCTCAAGGGTATGCGCCGCACCATTGCCGAACGCCTGCAGGCCAGCTATCAAACCGCACCTCACATCCAGTTCACCGCCCGCGTTGATTTAACTCGCCTCAACCAGAGCCGCAAAGAAATGAACGAACGCGCCAAAGCCACCGGACAGTCGCACGTCTCCGTGACGGGCCTGTTGGTTAAAGCTGTGGCCTGGACGTTGATGCGCCACCCCTGGATCAACAGTTCATTAAAGGGTGATGAAATATACCTGCACAACGAAGCCAATATCGGCGTGGCAGTAGCCCTGCCGGATGGTTTGATTGTGCCGGTGGTGAAACAGGCCCAGAACAAACAGGTCGGTCAAATTGCCGCTGAAGTGAACGACCTGAGCGAACGCGCCCGCGCCGGCAAACTGCTGCCTTCGGATGTGAGCGGTGGCACCTTCACCATTTCAAACCTGGGTCCTTACGGCATCGAACAATTTACCGCCATTATCAACCCCGGTCAGACCGGTATTCTGGCCGTGGGCGCTTCGGTGCAGGAAGCGGTGGTGGTGGACGGCCAGCTTCAGGTACGCCCTGTAATGCGTATGACCCTGGCGGTCGATCACCGTGTGATCGACGGCGCTGTCGCCGCGCAGTTTATGGCTGACCTCAAAGCCGTGCTTGAAACCCCCATGTTGATGTTAATGTAGATTTAAATTCCTTTTTTGAAACGAAAAAATCCGGGTGCTGCCATTGGCGACACCCGGATTTTAATTCAGGTAAAATTGGCTCTAACGCCAGAGTGAAAACTTGCCGGTGATGGCGTTCAGATCATCCTTTTTACCAAACAGACACAATCCCCAGTATTCAAGGTCGCTTTCTTTTAATTGCTGCGTAGCCGCCATTTGTTCCACGTAGGTATTTTTGGTCATGCTTTCAACAAAATCGACAAATAAAACCTGTTTTTCTGTGGCTGCCTGGCGCGCTTTGCGAATCTGATTGGCGTTGTCGGCTTTTAATATCACCAGCGAGAGGGCCGAAACAGGGTGCAAGCCGCCATCCGCGTCAATGTAATCGGTGATCATCATCTGCCGGCGCTGCTCGTCGTTTGCCCGGGCAGCAATGCAGGCGCTCATATGCGCGGCGGCATTGATTAACACACCCGCATCGATTTTTTTGCTGAGCACCAATACAAATTTATAATCGGTTTGTCCTGCGCCAACGGCCATGTTAAAACCTCATTGGGGAGTATTGTTTTATACCAGTTGTTGGATGTCGTAAACCGGCACGGGACCGCGGGTGAGTGCCACAGCGCCGCTGGCTGCCATTTCAATAATGCCGTAGGGGCGCAGAACTTCAATAAACCCGTCAATTTTGTCCTGAGTGCCGGAAATTTCAATTACCAGGGTTTCATTGGCCACATCCACCACACGGGCGCGGAAAACCTCAACCAGTTGCATGATTTCGGTGCGGTCGGTGGCGCCGGCTTTGATTTTAATCAGCGCCATGTCGCGGTTGACATTGGGTTTTTCGCAGAGATTGTCCACGCGTAAAACGTTAACCAGTTTGTACAAATAGGCCATCAGGCGCTCGGCGTCGCGTTTATCGCTATCCATGGCGATGGTAAAACGGGAAATGCCGTCTTTTTCGGTTTTGCTGACGGTGAGTGAAGCAATGTTAAAACCGCGGCGGCGAAAAATGGATGAGATGCGGTTGGCGACGCCGGGTTTATCTTCTACCAGAACGACTAAAATGTGCTGCATCGTTTGACTCCTTTTATTTGTTGGGGTTGTTTAACATCGGGCGGCGGATCATCTGGTGCAGGCTGGCGCCGGCGGGAACCATGGGATAAACCGCATCTTCCGCCTCAACACGAAACTCAATTAAAGCTGTGCCGGGCTGTTGGCGCGCCCACTCAATGGCGTCGTCCACATCTTTACGCTCGCTGACGCACCGTCCTTGAAAACCGTGGGCATCGGCAATTTTTACAAAATCGGGGCTGGTAATGGGGGTGCCGTAATAACGACTTTCGTAGAAAAATTCCTGCAACTGGCGCACCATGCCCAGGTAACCGTTATTGATTAAAGCGATGTTGATTTTTAAACCTTCCTGCGCGATGGTTTGTAATTCCATCTGCGTCATCTGAAAACCGCCGTCGCCGACGATCACCCAGACTTCTTCTTCGGGGTGGGCAAATTTGGCGCCGATGGCCGAAGGCAAACCGAAACCCATCGTGCCCAACCCGCCAGAGGTGATGAATGAATTGGGACGATCGGTGGGGTAATATTGGGCGGCCCACATCTGGTGTTGACCCACATCGGTGGTGATGATGGCCTTGCCGCCGGTGTGTTTCCACAGGTCTTTAATCACGTGCGGCGCGCGCAGGCGGCCGTCGTCGGGGATATTTTGAATGTCGCGCTGGTTGGCTTCATCGTGACAATTATTGATAAAACGCATCCAATCGGAATGATCCAGGCGGGGCAGGTTGGGGTTAATTTGTTTTAGGCTTTCGCGCAGGTCGCCAATTAAGGCCAGGTCTACTTTTACGTTTTTATCAACTTCGGAGGGGTCAATTTCAAAATGAATCTTGCGGGCGTTCGAGGCATAAGTACGTGAATCGCCGGTGGCGCGGTCGTCAAAGCGCATACCGATCGCCAGCAACAAATCGGCTTCCTG
>JAJTBH010000056.1 GCA_021287005.1 Anaerolineae bacterium | reverse complement strand
CACACCAGGCGGTGCCGGGGTTGATATCCGAAGCAATTGCCAGCAGTCCGTTGGCCTTCAGGATTTCTTTAGCCGGGGTGTAATGCGTTTCGGCCAGGCCAAACGGCGTGCAGGGCAGGGCTACGGCAACCGTATTACTATGCGCAAGAACGTTGATGTCTTCGACCGATGTTTTAACCAGGTGATCGGCAGAAACCGCGCCCAGTTCAGCAGCCAGGGCAGCGCCGCCCAGGTTGTCAAATTCATCGGCGTGGATTTTTAAGGGGAATCCCAATTTTTTGGCCGTTTCGAGAATGCGGCGCGATTGGTCCAGGTTAAATGCGCCGGTTTCACAAAAAACATCCACAAAAGGCAGATGCGTCACCCGCTTTTGACGGCACCATTCGGCCAGGTGCGGAATCAGGTTTCGGCAGAGATGTTCGGTATAAGCTTGCGGGTCGCCTTCATATTCGGGCGCAATCGCGTGCGCGCCCAGGTAAGTCGGCACAATTTCCAGAGGGCCTTCGGCGTTTAAATCCAACAGCACTTCAAGCTGGCGTTCTTCAGTTTCGGAATCGAGACCGTAACCGCTTTTTACTTCGGCCGTGGTTGTGCCGTAACGCAGCAGCGTGCGCGCCCGCTGGCGGGTCTGGATCATTAAATCGGCAGAGGAAGCCCGCCGTGTGGCATTTACGGTGGATAATATACCGCCGCCGGCGGCCAGGATTTCAAGATAAGTTTTGCCTTGCAGGCGCTGCTCAAATTCACCGGCGCGGTCGCCGGCCCAAATTAAATGTGTGTGCGGATCGACAAAACCGGGCAAAACCACTTTTCCCTCGGCGTCGTAAGCTGTTTCGGCGGGGTAAGCCGCCAACAAATCGGCGCTTTTACCCACGGCGACGATGGTTTCGTCCTGAATTAACACCGCCCCGTTTTCGATAATATTTAACTGTCCCAATTGACTGCCGCGCTGCGGCCCACCGGATAAGGTTAAAAGTTGTGAGGCATTATAAAGTAACATGCCATGAATTATAACGTGATCTGGTTAAGCAGGAGAAACGATTTTTGCCTGAACAAACTTTATTTTGCCCCGACTTAAATCACTTACAGAATTGTAAGAAGTCAAAATACCATCTGTTATTTTAAAAGTGTTTATTGTATATTAAATCCGGTTTCACTGTTGGTTTATTTTTAAAGATCGATAAAGCCCCTGTAAAAAATGGCGCAGGGTGTGGTTAAGTTTGTCCAATTTTTTAAGGCCATGATCCAATAAACAACAATCGAGGAGAAAAGTATGTCCAAAAAGTACAGTTGGTTATTCATCAATATCCTGGCGATATTAACCATGATGTTAACGGCAGCTGTGCCGGCAGCCGCGCCGGTGCAGGAAAATGCCGGTGATTTTAAAGTGGAGATCAACCAGGCGCTTGGCATTCAATACCAGGATGCAAAAAATTTTGTTGCCGGTAAACCCACAGCTATTCTGGCTTATTTTGATAACGACACCCAGGTGGATGAATCAGCCACACGGGCGGTTGTTATTCGTGATGGAAGTGAAATAACCACGCTGTCGCCAAAAACGGAGAGTGCCCCGGTTAAAACAGTCGAGTTCCTTTGCCCCGATATGGAAACTTGCGGAGACTGGCAGGCCGGCTCATATGAGTTTGAAGTAACCGTTAATGGTTCCACCGTTAAAACCGAGGCCTATACTTTTACGCCTTCAAAACAACTGCGTGTTCTGGCGGTGAATGTCGTGGCAAATTATGGCGGCACCATTACCAATGTGGCCGGTGAAGATTGGAAGTCAATGGATGATTTTACCAAGGCCACCTATCCGGTTACGTCAGCCAATATGGAATGGATTGTGCGCGACGAACTGGACGCTTCGGATAACGATCTTGAAACCGAAGAAGGCCGGCTGGGCCTGTGGGAGAAGCTGGCAGGTCTGGTGCCCAACGAATGTCAGGCCGACCCGACTGCCGAGGGTTGTTATGATATGGTGGTCGGTTTTATCTCCGATCGCCCCAACGGATATCCCAATGGCACGCTACAGGGGTATACCTATGGGCGACCGGCTACCATTGTGGTCGCTTCGGATGAAGACGCGCGCGGTACTGTGGCACATGAAATTGCGCATGTGTATGGCATCGGCGACACTTATGCGGGCGGTTCTCTGAACTGTAATATTAACCCTTCGCCCGACGGCATGAACGGCAGCGATTGGGAGAACCCGGAACAGCAAACAAGCTGCACGATGGGCGCGAAACAATTTTCGGAAGAGGTATCGGCCACTCTGATTGATGCCGCCGCTTCTCATCCTTACGAGGTGGGCGGGCGTGGATTATTACCCGATATGGCCTGCTTTATGGGTTCGGGCGGCATTCAGGCCAATTATTGGGTTACTCCCGAAGTTTACGATCACCTTTTTAAGGCGCTTTCAGCCGTTGAAACAACTGCCAGCGGGGGTCACCTTGCCTCACTGGTACCCGCAGAAGCCGAAAAGCCCATGTTGTATTATTTTGGATACGTTAAGGCCGATGGAAGTTTTGAAAGCTCGCCCTGGTATACTTTTGATGGGATCGATATGGAAGAAATGGAACCTTCCGTTAAAGGCGAGCCTGTGACCGTCAAGGTTTTGGATGAAAACGAAAAGGTGCTGGCCAGCCAGGTGGAAAAGGTGGATTTTTACCCCAATGTTGCTCCCGGCGACAAAATTGTTAAAGCCGATGAAGCCCCGCTTGAAGGCGCCGTGGATTTCCCTGAGGGCGCGAATAAAGTGCAGTTGATTTATAACGATAAAGTGATTCACGAGGTTTCCGTCAGCGCCAACAAACCGCAAGTCAGCGATGTTAGCCCGGTGCAGGCCGGCCAGAAACTGGATGGCAAATATAAAATTACCTGGAAAGCTTCCGATGCGGATGGCGATAAATTATCTTATATCGTTGAATTTAATCCTGACATTAATAACCCCGAATCGGAATGGTGGGTATTGGGCGAAGATCTAACCCAGGCGGAAGGGGAGGAAGATCTTTCACAATGGCCGGGCGGCAAACATGCCCAGTTCCGCGTCACAGCCAGTGACGGTTTGCTGGCCACAGAGGCACTCAGTAAAGAATTTGTCGTCCCCGTTAAAGCGCCGGAAGCGGAGATTTTTGACCCCGAATGGGGAACCGAATATGCCGAAGGCGAAGAGATTTTGCTGGAGGGTGAAGCCTATGATTTACAGGATGATTGGCTTGAAGATAAAGCCCTTGTTTGGAGCTCGGATAAAGTCTCGAAACCCCTGGGTTACGGCGAAGAATTGGTTATCAGTCTGCCAGTCGGTACGCATACCATTACACTGACTGCAAAAAACAGCCAGGGTCTGGAGTCTAAAGCCGTACTCAAACAGCAAATTGTGGTTAAATAATAGTTAGAGTAAAAATGATATGCAGCGGGGCGTGTCAAGTTATGCGCCCCGCTGCATAATTTCTGATGTAAAAGCCCCGATATGTTACAATCAGGCCTATGTTAATTCTGGCATCCGCTTCCCCCCGTCGTCGACAATTGTTAAGCTGGTTAAACCTGCCCTTTGAAATAAATGTGGCGGACATCGATGAAACGCCCCTGCCGGGTGAGTCGCCGGATGTTTATACGCTGCGCCTGGCGCAGGCAAAAGCGGAAGCCGTCGCCTCACGTCTGAATCCCATGTCGGATGCGGATTTGATTCTGGCTTCAGATACAACCGTGTCGTTGGATGGAGAGATATTGGGCAAACCGGCCGATGAGCGTGTGGCCCGGGATATGTTAACCCGTTTGCGCGGGCGCAAGCACCAGGTTTTTACGGCCGTAGCTTTGTTTATCCCCGGCAAGACCCTGCTGGCGGAATTATGTACGGTGGATGTGCCCATGCGGGTTTACAGCGATGCCGAAATTGCAGCCTATATCAGCAGCGGCGACCCAATGGATAAAGCTGGGGCTTACGCCATTCAACACGCCGGTTTTCATCCGGTGGATAAATTGGATGGTTGTTTCGCCGCAGTCATGGGGCTGCCGCTCTGTCATGTTATGCGTTTGCTGCACCAGGCAGGAAACCCCTTATCATTAAATATGCCGGCACACTGTCTTGAAGGTTTGGGGTATAATTGCACCATTGCAGCCCGGATATATCCGATCTACAAATCATAATACTGTTGGGTGGCGCCGCAAAACCATTCTTAATGGTTATTATTTCTGTATAATAGATGTTAATCTATGGCTCAAACTATTTTACTCGTTGAAGATTCTCCGGGTGATGCTCTGCTGATAAAAGAAGCGATCAGTGGAGCGGATAATGATTCATTTATTCTTGAATGGGCCGACACACTTGCAGGCGCACTGGAATGTTTAAAAATATGGCCGATCGACGCCGTATTATTGGATCTTTCTTTACCGGATGGTTTTGGTTTTCAAACTGTCAGCCAGATGCTGCAGGCCGCCCCACATTTACCCATTATTATTTTAACCGGATTGGAAGATGAAACCCTGGCAGTACGCGCCGTACAGTTGGGCGCTCAAGATTACCTGGTGAAGGGCCAGGTTAACCAGGCCAGTTTATTACGTTCCATTCGTTATGCCATTGAACGCAAACAACAGGAAGAAAACCTGCGCACCAGCGAGGCTCGTTTCAGACTGCTGGCCGATAATATTACCGACGTGGTTTTCACCACCACACTCGATTTAACCATCACCAGCGTGACTCCCTCGGCGACACATTTGTTAAACTATAAACCCGAAGAAATTGTCGGCAGACCCATGCAGCAGTTTTTAACCCCCGATTCATTTGAACGGCTAAAACTGATGCTGGAGGAAGAATGCGAGGGCGATTGCAGCCCGCAGCGCGACCCGTTTTGGTCGCGGCGTGAAGAGATGGAATATGTGTGCAAAAAGGGAAATACGGTCTGGACCGAGGCAAAATTCAGCTTTTTGCCCGACCGGGGCGAGAAAAACGGCGGTTTGCTGGCGGTGGTGCGTGATATTACCGAGCGCCGTTATTGGGAAGAAACGTTAAAACAGGCCAATGATGCCTTGCGGGTACTGGCCACTCGCGACCCCCTGACCGGTTTATTTAACCGGCGATATATGGAAGAAACTCTGGAACGTGAATTACACCGCGCCGAACGCGAATCTTATTTGATCGGTATGATCATGTTTGATATCGACCATTTTAAGGATTTTAATGACCAATATGGTCATGTCGGCGGCGATTTGATTTTGCGTGAACTGGGAATTTTGTTGAAAAAACATACGCGCAACAGCGACGTGGTTTGTCGTTATGGCGGCGAAGAGTTTATTATTGTTTTGCCTAAGGCCAGCTCACAATTAACCCTTGAGCGCGCCGAGCAGATTCGTAAACTGGTTAAAAACCTTTCGATCATCCATAACGGTCAAAGATTGGATTCACTCAGCATCTCGGCCGGTATTGCCATTTATCCCGAACATGGGATTGAAGTTGACTCACTGGTCATGGCTGCCGACGCCGCTTTATATCGCGCCAAGGCCGAAGGCCGTGATTGCGTTATGATGGCTGCCCCCGTCAAAGTGAAATAAAACTTTTTTATCTTATCTCCCCCCTTTCGACACACATCATTGGCGCCCTTCTTTAATCAACCGCGTTGGCGGTTGTTAATGTTTAATACCGGTTGTGCAACTTTTTGATGTGAGTCTGCGTAATTATATATAGAAAAGGAGATAATTCTATGAGTAACAAAATCTATCGCAGCCAAACCGATAAAATGTTGAGCGGTGTTTGCGGTGGTCTTGCGGAAAAATTTAACATTGACTCAAGCCTGGTGCGCTTGATTTTTGTTTTGCTGGCTATCTTTGGCGGGCATGGTTTGTTGATTTACGTCATTCTCTGGCTGATTTTGCCGGTGGCCCCCGATAACCGTGTGATTGATGTTTCATCCCATCCGGATGCATCCGCCGAGTAGGAAGGGACGCAGGAGGTAAAAATGTTTGAGTTTATTTTTGGTGTAATTGGCACAATCATCAGCCTGATTGCCGGTATCATTGGCGCCATTTTTAGCATTATTGGCGGTGTAATTTCGGCTGTGTTTGGCCTGGTATTTGGTATTCTGGGCTTTATCGGTATTCTGTTTTTACTTTTGCCCGTTATTGTTGTGATTTTGCTGTTACGGCTGATCTTTTAGCCTGGGGGTAACTAAGATCGCTTTCAGGCTCCTCGGAAAAAGGAGTGTCTCCCCGGATTTGACCCCTCCGGGGAGATTTTTTGTTAATTAATCCGGCGGCATTAGATGACAGGTTCGGTTGATTTGATTTCCGAGATGAGCGTGCCGGAGGTTTTGCCAATCAATGCGTTATGCAAAGCTTCGCGGTCCCACAGGTTGAGCACCAGAATGGGCAGTTTGTTTTCCATACATAAAGTGATGGCAGTTTTATCCATCACTTCCAGGCCCATGTTGATGGTTTCAATATAGCTGAGATGGTCGAAACGTTTGGCCTGGGGGTTTTTATTGGGGTCGCTGTCGTAAACGCCATCCACCTTGGTGGCTTTAATCACCACATTGGCTTCGATTTCCATAGCGCGCAGGGCGGCCGTGGTATCGGTGGTGAAATAGGGGTTGCCGGTGCCACCGCCAAAGATCACCACACGCCCCTTTTCAAGGTGGCGAACGGCGCGGCGGCGGATGTAAGGCTCGGCCACCTGGCGCATTTCAATGGCAGATTGAACGCGAGTCTGCACACCCAGAGATTCAAGCGCATCCATCAGTGCCAGGGCATTCATAACCGTGGCCAGCATACCCATATAATCGGCCGTAGCCTGATGCATACCCAGTTCCTGACCAATGCGTCCGCGCCACAGGTTGCCGGCGCCAATCACGATGGCGATGCCGACTTCACGATCCATCTGTTGAATGTCGTGAACACGTTCGGCAATCTTCAGGGCCTGTTGGGGGTCAATACCCATACCCTGTCCGCTGGATAGTGCTTCTCCGCTCAGTTTGAGCAGAATGCGCTTATATTTTAAAGGAGCCATATTATTCTTTACCTCTACATCAAACAAAATTGAATGAGACAAAAAAAGAGACCAACCGTATGGTTGGTCTCTTGAGTCTTAATCTTCCAAACTCTCGCCCAGTGAGTAGCGAACAAAACGCCGAATGATAATATTCTCACCTGTGGCAACGATGGTCTGTTTGAGCAGATCAAAAATGGTGATGGTTTCATCTTTGATGAAAGGCTGGTTGAGTAAAACAACTTCGTCTTTGAATTTTTTAATGGAACCTTCGACAATGCGCGGAAGAATATTTTCGGGTTTGCCCTCTTCGCGAGCTTTTTTGGTGGCGATATCGGTTTCGTGTTCCAGCACGGAAGCGGGAATTTCTTCTTCCTTGATGTACTGGGGTGAAGTGGCGGCCACTTGCAGGGCCAGGTCGTGAGCAAAGGTGCGGAAGGCGTCAGAACGGCCGACGAAATCGGTTTCGCAGTTTACTTCAACCAGCACGCCAACACGGCCGGTACCCTGGTGGTTGTAAACTTCGACGACACCTTCGGAAGTCTGGCGGTCGGCGCGTTTGGCAGCCATGGCAAGACCTTTTTCGCGCAGAATATCGAGCGCTTTTTTAATATCGCCATCGGTCTGTTCCAGGGCCTTTTTACAATCGAGAATACCGGCGCCGGTAGCTTCTCGTAACTCTTTGATCATTTCAGTTGTAATAGCCATTCGATAATATCCCTTATAAAAATTGTTTGGTTATTCAGCTTGATTATTCTTCGTCAGTTTCTTCGAATTCATCAGCGTCTGAGCCTTTGCCGCCCAGTTTGGCCAGGGTGGAAGCGCCCAGGAGATCTTCATCTTGCAGGTCGCCGTCATCAATCAGGCGTTTGCGGGCCACTTCGGCAGCCACATCGGGAGCAACTTCGGCTTCGCCCAGGTCGCCTTCTTTGCGCAGCGCTTTGCCTTCGATGGCTGCGTCGGCAATTTTGGCAACCATCAATTTGATGGCGCGAATGGCGTCGTCGTTGGAGGGGATAACGTAATCGACACCGGCCGGATCGCAATTGGTGTCAACCATGGCGATAATGGGGATGTCTTTAATGTTTGCTTCGTGTAAAGCGGTGGCTTCGCGGCTGACATCGATCATGAAGATCAGGTTGGGCAGGTTTTTCATATTGCGCACACCGCTCAGGCGGGTGACCAGGCGGTTGATCTGGCGATCAATAATTAAACCTTCTTTTTTGGTCAGGCGATTGATTTCACCGGTTTCTTTGAGGTGCTCGAGGCGATCCAGTTCCAGAATACGCTGGCGAATGGTGGACCAGTTGGTAATCATGCCACCCAACCAACGTTCGGTAACGTAGGGCATGCCGCAGCGAATGGCTTCTTCTTTAATGGTTTCCTGTGCCTGGCGTTTGGTGCCAACAAACAGGATGCTGCCGCCGGCGGCAACTGTATCACGGACCACATTGTAGGCCTGGTTGAGATTTTTAACAGTCTGCTGCAGGTCGATAATGTGAATGCCGTTGCGTTCGGTGAAGATATAGGGTTTCATCCCGGGGTGCCATTTGTTGGTGCGGTGCCCGAAATGTACGCCGCTCTCGAGGAGAGCTTTCATAGAAATAACGTTAGCCATGGGTATTTAACTCCTTTGCGTTTTTTACTTCCGCCTTCTTCTTTCTGTCCTCTCACCGTTATGATAAACGGCACGCAGAGTACAGTCTGAAAGCGTGCAGAATAAATAAGATACTCTCGCTTTCGAGAGCCGAGTGATTATAGCATGGCAGAGGGAGGGTGTAAAGGTCTCTTTTTTGAGAAAAACCGTTTTTTAACAGCCATTAAAAATACAGCAGGCTGGAGGCAAAAGCCCCAACCTGCTGTATCTGCGACTGCAAGTGAGGTAAACCCCACCTGTTCTGGTTATACCTTAAAGCAAGGAATTTGCAATAGTTAATTTTGTTGATTCGCACAATTTGGAATGTTGTTGGTATTCCAAAGTAACTTGTTTACAGTATATAATGTAGTCAGTCATAGTTGATAATGTGATCTTTGTGATCACGGGTAAGGAATAATTACCCTTGCGTTAAAAAAAGGACTTAAAAAATCATGAAAACAATTTTCGACCGGTTTTTAAAAATCGGTTTAGTACTGTTGGTATTGGTGCTAACAAGCCTGGCCTGCGGACCGTCATTAACCATTAAAAAGGAGGCAACCCTCACTGCCCGGCCTGAAGTAAAACAACCTGAAGCCACACTGGCGCCCACCGAAACATCCGTTCCGACCACAGCGGC
Source organism: Anaerolineae bacterium (assembly GCA_021287005.1). Lineage (GTDB taxonomy): Bacteria > Chloroflexota > Anaerolineae > Anaerolineales > Anaerolineaceae > JAJTBH01. Next base: position 6,676 of record JAJTBH010000056.1, on the reverse strand, counting down.
ACAACCCACCCAGGGTGGGGCGCCCGCGCCGGCTGCCACTGTCACCGTCACTGCCACAACCGCGCCGACGCCGGCGGCCGAAGAACAGCCTTCCGAGGCCTGGCGCATCAGCCCCTTCCCACAGGCCACGTTGATAGCCAGCGACCATACCGGCAATCTGGCTCCGGCCTCCAAAGAATTTATGGATGATCAGGTGAGCAACCTGGCCATTCCCACACCCTATTATTTTGAATTTTATGTTTTACCGGCCGGCACAACCGCTTTAGATGTAAATGCACATTATGATAAACTGATGAAGGCGGCCGGTATGAAATTGGCTCGGAATGATCAAGGTTGGGGCGGCGTTACACTGATGACCTGGCTGCACAACTCGGTTAAGGGCCGCAAATATGCCGTGCAATTTAATCCTGCCGATGTTTCACGCGGGCAGGAAAACCCCGTTCTGTTCATTATTTATTCAAACCCGCCAAAAGAATGAAACTGATTACATTATTAACTGACTTTGGATTATCGGATAGTTTTGTAGGCATCATGAAGGGTGTGATTTATGGTATTTGCCCGGATGCAAATATTGTCGATCTGACTCATGATATTCCGCCGCAAAGTGTGATGGCCGGGGCACTGGCTCTGGAACGTGCTGTGCCCTATTTTCCGCCGGGCACCGTGCATGTTGCCGTGGTTGACCCCGGCGTGGGCACCCCGCGTTCGCCCCTGGCAGCCCGAATAGGCACGCAGTATGTGGTTGGGCCGGATAACGGTCTTTTTACCTGCCTGTACAAGCGTGCTGAAAAAAACGGCGAGATGTTGGAGGTGGTGCAGCTTAACCAGCCGCAATACTGGCTGGCGGAAATCAGCAAGGTTTTTCACGGCCGCGATATCTTTGCCCCGGTCGGAGCGCACCTGGCAAGCGGCGTGCCGCTCAGTTTGTTGGGCAGCCCGCTGACCGATTTTAAACGCTTAAATTTCCCTCAGGCGCGGCGTGAAGGTTACACCTGGTTTTGCCAGGTAATCGCGATTGACCATTTTGGCACGTTGCAGCTAAATTTAAGCATGGCCGATTTGCAGCAGGCCGAAGTGAAACAGGTTTGTGTGGCCGGAGAGAAAATTAACGGCCTGTGCGCCACCTTTGGCGAACGCCCCGCCGGTGAGCTGATGACTCTGCCGGATAGTTCGGGACATCTTTCGATTGCCGTGGTGAATGGCAGCGCCGCCGGCCGATTAAATGTTACGGTTGGCGAGGAAGTGCAAGTGGAACTTAAAAATTAATGCAACACATTGATGCAGGGAGGGTTTAATTTATTAATGATCAGTAATGATTATCCACTGGAAATAGAAGACCTGTCGTTTAAGTATCGCAGCCGCACGGAACTAGCGCTTAAGCATGTGTCGCTTAAGGTGGCAAAGGGTGAAATATTGTTAATTGCCGGAGCCAGCGGGTGCGGTAAAACAACCCTGGCGCGTTGTATTAATGGCCTGATTCCGCGCAGTTACAAAGGTGAAATAACCGGAAAGATCAAACTACACGGCAAGGAAGTTGTCGATCTGCCGTTGGCGCGTGTGTCACAGTTGGTTGGCACCGTACTGCAAGACCCCGAACGACAGATTTTGGGAACAAAAGTATTAAATGAAGTCGCTTTTGGTCTTGAGAATCTGGGAAAATCACGCGAAGAGATTTACAGCACGGTGGATGAAGCTCTGGGCCGCCTGGGAATTTCGCATTTGCGCGACCGCGAGACCTTTAACCTTTCGGGCGGCGAAAAACAAAAAGTGGCCCTGGCCGGTGTTTTAGCCATGCACCCGGCTCTGCTCTTGTTGGATGAACCGCTGGCCAGCCTCGACCCGGCCAGCGCGCAAGATACCCTTTCCATTGTGCGCCGGTTGGCCAATGAAGGCATGACGGTGCTGATGGTGGAACACCGGGTTGAAGATGTGCTGGCGATTAACCCTGACCGCATTTTATTCATGCAGGAGGGTGAAATTCGTTACCTGGGCGGGTTGGAAGGTCTGGAAAAGGTGGTGGATTATCACGAAGTAAAACTGCCGGCGCGCATGATCATGCACATGGCTGCCAAAGACCCCGCCCCGCAGGAGGTAAGCCCCCTGCCTGTGGTTGAGGCCGGCGCTCCGCCTCATAAACTGGTGCGCTTCTGTAATGTTTCTTTTGGTTATGAGCAGGAAAACGAAGTGCTGCACGGGATTAACCTGGATATCAATGAAGGAGACGTGATTGCCGTGTTGGGTCCCAACGGCACCGGCAAAACCACCCTGGTAAAACACGCCATCGGTCTATTAAAACCTCGCAAGGGACAGGTGCTTGTGGAGGGGAAAAATACGCACGATATCAGCGTGGCTCAAATTGCCTCTACCCTGGGATATGTTTTTCAAAGCCCCAGCCATATGCTGTTTGCCCCGACGATTAAGGATGAACTGGCCTTCGGTCCGAGCAACCTGAAACACGCGCCTGAAACGATTGAAAAGGAAGTCGGCCAGGCGCTGGAAATTGTGCATATGAGCGGCATGGAAAAAATCGCTCCGCTTTCCATTTCTTTTGGGCAGCAAAAACGCATCAGCATTGCGGCGGTTCTGGCGATGCAATCAAAGATTCTGGTCATGGATGAACCTACAGCCGGCCAGGATTATAAAAATTACATCAGTTTTATGGAATCGATTTTACAACTGCCCAGTTTTAAGGCCATTTTATTTATTACGCACGATGTTGACCTGGCGGCGATATATGCCAACCGGGTTTTGTTGGTTAAAGGCGGGCAGGTGGTGGCAGACGGCACCCCCGTAGAAGTATTAAGTGATTTTGATCGTCTGCGCGATTGCCGTGTTATGCCGACCACTTTGCTGCAGGCCAACCTTGACTTGCTGCCCAAGACGGGGCGTTTTATGCGCGCCGAGGCTCTGGCGCATGTAACGCCCTTGAACTAAGGGTTCTATCGGGAACCACCCGTGTTCATTTTTATTTTTGATAAGGAGTAAAGTATGGATAAAAAATCAGTTTCAGTTTTTCTTTCCCTCCTGGCAGTGCTGGTTTTCTTCCTGGCCATCGCCCTGATTGGCCCGCTGGTCAATCCCAGTCTGCAATTGGATCAGACCGCTTTGCTGCGTTTTGTCTTTGTTGCCATTGGTCTTTTGATTGTGTATGTGGTCTATTATTTCACACGCAGCAGCCATATCTGGGAAGTTGGCACCCGCCAGGTGGTCTACATGGCCATCGGCGCCGCTTTATATGCCATTCTCTCCTACCTGTTTAACGGCACCGTGTTTGTTGTGCCTTCCGTCAGCCAGGTGTCCTTGCGCCCGGCCATTGTTATTCCCATGTTCTTCGGTTATGCATTTGGCCCGGCAGTGGGGCTTTTCACCGGTGCGGTGGGTAACATGTTTGGCGATGCTCTCACCGGTTTTGGCCTTTCACCCCAGTGGAGCGTTGGCAACGGTCTGGTGGGTATGATTTCAGGCATGGCCTGGTTGTTCGCCGATAAGAAAAAATCACTCAACTGGGTTTTGATTATCAGTGCGGCTCTGGTTGCCATTGCCACCGTGTTATATCTGCTCTTCCCTGCCACCGCCAACGGCACCTATTTCGATCCCGAAACGGGTAACTTTGGCGAAACCCAGCTTTCCTTGCTGGCCGGTCTTTCGGTTGTGATCGGTTTTGTGTTGGTGCTGCTGGTGCGTTTCATTTTTGGCAAAAATATTAATGTGGCCGCTGCCGTTACCTGGAGCATGCTGGGTAACTTCATCGGCATCGGTTTTGCTGCGGTTTCCGACATCTGGATCAACGGTTATTCCCCGGCAGTTGCCATTGTCGGTGAATTTTTACCCTCCGCCGGCCCCAACATGATCTTTGCTGCGGTGCTGGTTCCGATTTTAGTGGCGGCGTATGATGCCGTGCAGGCACAGACCGGTCGTTAAAGATTAATATCATGCCCTCTGCCGGCCGGAAATTTCCGGCCGGCAGAGACATAGAAAACGAGAAATTATGCTTGTTACCTGGCGATACCGTCAACGTAATTCATTGATCCAATCTTTTGACCCGCGGGCCTGGTTGATCTTTTTTGCCCTGTTTATCAGCACGACCCTGATTTTTTGGGATTTTCGTTATCTGTGCGGTCTGTTGGTGATTGCCCTGCTGGTTATTTTTACCTCAGGCATCCATTGGTCGGAAATGTACCGCGCCTGGCTTTTTATTGGCGGTTTTATTATCTTTTTTTCATTGCTCACCTTTTTAACCGGCCGCGGCGGCATGGAGCTTTATGCCAAAGAACATATGCTGGCCGTGTTAAAAGCGCCCTTTAATATTTTGGGTTGGACGCCCACCCTGGCGGTCAGCGCCGAAAAAACCATGTTTGCCGCCAGTATGCTGGTGCGAGTCTTTTGCCTGGCAAGCATGACCATCCTGATTCCCTACTCTCTCAACCCGGCGCATTACGGCGTCACCTTCCGCGGTCTGGGGGTGCCCGATAAAATTGCTTATGGCATGGATTTAACCATGCGGTTTATTCCCACCTTTGGCCGCGATTTTACCCTCACTATGGATGCACAGCGTGCGCGCGGATACGAGATAGAAAAAATCAGCGGCGGCCTGATTTCACAGGTGCGTAAGCTGGCGCCCCTGGTGGTGCCGGTGACCATTCATGCCATTGCCGGCAGTGAAGATATTATTGACGCCATGGATCTGCGCGCTTTTGGCGTTGGCCCGCGCACCTGGCTGGTTAAGTTGATAGCCCGCAGACGCGATTATGCCCTGGTGATTTTTGGTTTGATTTTATTTATAATTTCTTTAACGATTTCTTTGTTCGGGTATGGCAAGTTCTGGGTTCCCGAATTTTTGCTGGCACTGGCACATTAAATTAGATTTAAAAAAGGGTCTGATATATGAAAAAATCAAAAAGACCTGATTCCACTGCCGCCAACACCCCCTCTCAGCCGGCTTCTTCCGCCGGGGCTTATTGGTTTTGTGAACTGGATGACGCAGGTGAAACAACCGTTTATCAGTTTTCACCTGCGATTGAACAGATAACCGGGTTTAAAGCCGATTATTTTAGCGACGGTTTTAAACAATGGCTGGGTGTGGTTTATCCCGAAGATCGCCAGAGAGTTTTTGACTTTTTATCCAAATTGATGCGCACACAGGGCGAAGGCAGCCTTGAGTTTCGAATCATGCGCCCGGACGGCATTTTGCGCTGGGTGTTGGACTGCGCCACCTCCATTCGTTTACCCGATAACAGCATGCGCCTGGATGGTTCGGTCAGCGACATTACCGAACGAAAACAGGCTGAAGATATGCTCAGACAGTCCAACATGCAGCTTGGCATCTGGATAAACGAACTGCAACAGCGTAAAAATAAAATGGAACTGCTTGAAAATATTGGCAAGGCATTACAAAGCTGCGCGCGCCTTGAAGATGTGAAAGATGTTTTGGTTAAATATACCGCCGAAGTATTCCCCGATCAGCCGGGTGCATTGTACCTGTACGATTCCGTCTCTGACCGGCTCAAACGTGAAGTAGCCTGGAACCTTTATGAAGGCGATATTGATTTTCCCGCCAATTTTTGCCTGGCCTGGCGCGATAGCCAGGCGCATATCTCACCGGGGAGCGGAAGCCAATATGCCTGTAAACACGATCGCACAAGCCTTAAAGAAAACCAGCTTTATTTGTGCGCACCTTTGGTTGCACAGGGTGAACGGATCGGCGTTTTATACTTAAGACGCCCGATTAATGATTTTGAAGGTAAAGAAGCCTACGATTCGGTCGAGTTTTGGAAATCGCTGGTAATGATGGTAGTGGACCGGCTGGCTTTTGTTATATTAAATCTAAAATTACGCCATGATTTATTAAACCAATCGCTGCGCGACCCGCTAACCGGTTTGTTTACAAGGCGATATTTTGAAGAAGCCCTGCAGGGCGAATTGCGGCGGGCTCAGCGCCACCAGCGTTCGGTGGGTGTGATGTTAATGCAAATGGACCGCCTGGACGACATATCTGAAACTATGGGAACGGCGGCAGTTAATGTGGCGCTGCAAAGTTTTGGCAAATTTGTTTCATCACAGGTTCGAAGCAGCGATGTGCCCTGCCGGTTCACCGAAAACGAATTTGCGGTTTTGCTGGCCGAGGCTTCGCTTGAAGATGCCTTTCACCGCGCCGAAGTGCTGCGGATGAGCGGCGAAAATCAGCGTATATTTTTTAACGGGCGTTTGCTTAAAGCCATTACCTTATCCATCGGCGTGGCAGCTTTTCCAAAACACGGCGATGAAGTGGAAATTTTAATGGATGCCGCCCAACAGGCATTATCGACTGCGATTGAAAAAGGCCGTAATTATGTGGTTATGGCTAACGGTTCCGTGCATTAAATGGTTCGCTTAAGCCAGGCTGTTAATTAATTTATCAAGCGCCTGCCGGGTCTGGTCCAATACATCGGGCAGGGCATTGGCCAAGTTGGAGAGCGATTGAAGGTCGTTTTCTTTGAGGCTTTTTTCAATCGCCAGGCATAAATCTCCCATTTTTTGCGCGCCGGTATTGTAACTGGACCCTTTTAAGCTGTGCACCGTTTTGCGCAAGCTCTCAAAATCACCTTTTTGGATAAAATCGGAAATTAATTTAACTTCACTCTGCGATTGTTGCAGATAAAGATCCACCAATCCGCTGAGAACATCAGCCCCCATCTCG